>JAJRSG010000081.1 GCA_024278915.1 Alphaproteobacteria bacterium | reverse complement strand
CAAATATAAGGCCGCGTTGGCGATATCTTGACCTGTACCGAGTTTACCGGCGGGGATTTTGGTCAGGATGGCTTCGGTTTGTTTTTCGTTCAAAACGTCAGTCATCGGTGACGCTATGAAGCCAGGAGCAATACAGTTCGCTGTAATGCCGCGCACAGCCACTTCAGACGCCAAAGATTTAGTAAAGCCAATCATACCTGCTTTCGATGCCGCGTAATTAGCTTGACCAGGATTACCCGTTACACCAACCACCGAGGTGATCCCGATAATACGCCCATAACGCGCCTTCATCATAGAACGCAGACATGCTTTGGTCAGGCGAAAATAAGCTTCCAGATTAACCTTTTGCACAAGGTTCCAATCATCAGCCTTCATCCGCATCAACAGACCATCACGGGTAAGACCTGCGTTTGAAACAAGAATATCTACCCCGCCGTCCATAAGTTCAGCAGCTTGTTTCGGTAATACGTCAACAGCGTCGCCGTCAGATAAATTACAGGGAGCAACAAAAGCCCGCTCGCCAAGCTCACTTGCCAATTTTTCAAGCTTTTCAGCCCGTGTACCCGACAATGTAACCACGGCACCTTGCGCATGTAAAGTGCGAGCAATATCGCCGCCAAGTCCACCTGTTGCGCCTGTCACCAGTGCTCTTTTTCCTGTTAGATCAAACATATTTTTGTCCTATTTTACTTGTTCTGATTTATGTCTCTCTCCTAACGGAAGAGAATGTATTTATGACTTTAGTTCTTCTGCAAATTTTTCCATTGTTTCAGGTGTATTCAAAGCTTTACCATTCAACCCTTTGACAATCCGCTTTAGCATAACTGTCAAAACCTTGCCCGTGCCAGGTTCAGCATAGGTTTCAATCCCCTCACCCGCCATCCATTCAATGCTTTCACGCCAGCGTACGCGCCCTGTCACTTGGGTAACCAGGTCAGATTTTAATTGCGTGGGGTCAGAAATTGGCCCGGCGCTCACATTATTGACCACGGGCACAACCGGAGCCACGAGATCAATATCAGCAAGCGCGTCGTGCATGGCTTCGGCGGCTGGTGCCATCAGGTCACAATGAAACGGAGCGGACACCGGTAAAATCACCGCTTTACGTACTCCTAGTTCCCGTGCGTGCTCTGCGGCTAATTCGATTGCACCTTTCTCACCTGATAAGACGACTTGCCCCGTGGCATTATCATTGGCAATTTGGCAAATCCCCTTGGTAGAACCTGCTTTCACGGCCTCTTCAGCATCTTCCATACTCGCACCGAGCAAAGCTGCCATAGCCCCTACACCAACGGCAACAGCCTTTTGCATGGCATCGCCACGCAAACGCAACAATGTCGCCGTTTGCGCAAGGCTCAAGCTCCCTGCGGCACATAGCGCCGAATACTCGCCCAATGAATGGCCAGCTACATATTTGGCCGCTGTTACATCCACATCAAATTCGGTTTTTAACACCTGCATGGCTGCAATGGAACATGCCATCAAAGCGGGTTGTGTATTTGCAGTTAAGGTCAAATCTTCCATTGGCCCTTCCCACATCAAACGAGATAGGTTTTGTGACAAAGCATCATCTACCTCTTGGAATACGACCCGCGCAGAGGCGAATGTATCCGCCAATTCTTTGCCCATGCCCACACTTTGTGAACCCTGCCCTGGAAATGTAAATGCTAGTGTCATAATCACCCTCTTTTCAACATTAATATAACGCACCTTTGAGCACTGACAATAGGACAAATCAAGACTTGTATTTGCTTATCTCTTCTGTATGTTCCGGCCCCTAGCAATTGCGGTCTTGTACCTGTCCGTTTGGCATGGGGTCAAACCAAGTATAAGAACCATCGCATTTCCTTTTTCCCGTGTTTCGGGATCCTTCTGGGGAAGCCGCGCCGCAATTTACATGAAGGACATATTTATGTCATTATACGAACACGTGATTATTTCACGTCCTGACATTTCTTCAACACAAGTTGACGAAATGATCAACCACCTCACCGGTAAATTAAAAGACCTTGGCGGTAAAGTCGTCAAAACCGAATACTGGGGTTTACGTAACCTTGCTTACCGGATTAAAAAGAACCGCAAAGCGCATTACTCATTATTGCAAATTGATGCACCAAGTGCAGCAATCCTCGAAATTGAGCGCCAACACCGCATCAATGAAGACATTTTGCGTTATTTGAGCATTCGCGTTGATGAGTTCTCTGAAGAGCCATCCCCTATTCTGGCTAAGCGTGAAGAACGCAAACGCCGCGATCACCGTAGTTAGGAGCTAAGACATGGCTAAAAAACTAGATATCAAAATTGAAAACTTGCCGACACGTACAAACTTCCGTCGTCGTCGCAAAGTATGTCCGTTCTCTGGCGATAACGGCATTAATATCGATTATAAAGACCCTAAAATGCTACAGCGTTACATGTCTGAAAAAGGCAAAATTGTACCGTCCCGTATTTCTTCGGTTTCACACAAAAAACAGCGTGTACTCGCACAAGCAATTAAACGCGCACGTTTTCTTGCTCTGCTTTCCTACGCTGCGAAATAGGAGATAGACATGAAAATTGTACTCTTGGAACGCGTTGAAAAACTTGGCACCATTGGCGACGTTGTAAATGTCAAAAACGGCTATGCTCGGAATTTCCTCTTGCCACAATCCAAAGCTCTACGTGCGACTAAATCCAACCTCATCCGTTTCGAAGCGGAACGTGAGTTTTTGGAAGCCCGTAATGCAGAAGCGGCTGCGAAAGCACAAGAAAGCGGATCTGATCTGGACGGCTCAACATATGTGGTTATTCGCCAAGCTGGCGAAACAGGTATTTTGTACGGTTCTGTATCATCTCGCGATGTAGCCGAACTTGTTGGCGGCGAAGTAAGACGCTCTATGGTTGTTCTTGAGCAACCAATTAAATCACTTGGCATACACGAAGTTCGTATCAAACTTCATCCTGAAGTTAGCATTCACGTAACCATCAATGTGGCCCGTACGGAAGAAGAAGCTGAACGTCAAGCTGCTGGTGAGGACGTAATTGCTTCACAAATGGACGAAGACAAAGCACAAGCCGATGAAGATGCTGCTGAACGTGCTGAAAATGCACACAGCATGTTTGAAGATGACGGCGAAGGCGAGTTCATTCCTGCTGCTAAAGAAGAAAGCGAAGCAGAAGAATAAGCTTCTCACCCATAAATAACAAAAACCCGCCCGAACGTGTGTCGTGGCGGGTTTTTCTTTGTCTGTGTATAAGTCTGTGGATAGGTTATGTATAAATAGTGCATAACATCAAAATATTTTATGCAAGTTCTGTCGAAATCACCTTTTTTTATGCTAAGGAAAGCAAATGGAATATATAGATGAAAATTACGCGGGTAGCGACATTGAGGAACAGGATTTAACGCCACATTCCATTGAGGCAGAGCAAGCTCTGCTTGGCGCCCTCCTCTATGACAACGAAGTTTATCACCGTATCAGCTCCACAGTGCAAGCCAAGCATTTCTACAATCCTGTGCATATTCGCATCTATGAAAGCATTTCCACCCTCATTGAGCACGGAAAATTAGCCGACGCAATTGTGCTTAAAAACCGGTTTTCCCAAGACGAAACCCTCGTCGATATTGGTGGCGTAGAATATTTAGCTCTGTTGTTAGAAAGCGCACCAACAGGTGCGAGCGCGCCTGAATACGCAAAAATGATCTTTGATCTAGCCCTACGACGCGAACTCATCCGCTTAGGGGGGGATATTAAATCTTTGGCCGAGGATCCTGACAGCGAACAAGATGCACGGACACAAATATCAGCGGCTGAAATGCAATTATTTAGCCTCGCCGAAACAGGTGCCGTGAGCAGCGGCTTTGTTAGCTTCGATAAGGCTCTACTCGAATCCATTGAAATGACTACAGCGGCCTTCGAACGTGATGGTGGCCTATCCGGAATGTCCACGGGCCTCCTTGACCTGGATAGACAACTCGGTGGGCTGCACAGATCAGACTTGGTCATATTGGCCGGACGACCTTCTATGGGAAAAACATCCCTAGCAACCAATATCGCTTTTAATATTGCCAGAGCCTATAAAACCGAAAAAGATGCTAACGGAATCGAAAAAACTGTTAACGGCGGCATTGTCGGCTTCTTCTCGCTGGAAATGTCCTCAGAACAATTGGCAACACGTCTTTTAGCCGAGCAATCGGAAGTCCCATCAAATAAAATCCGACGCGGTGATATCAATCAAAACCAATACGAAGATGTGCGCGAAGCCGCAGATGTCATCCAAAAAATCCCACTTTATATTGATGATACGGGCGGTCTCTCCATTGGTGCCCTTTCTGCCCGTGCGCGACGCTTAAAGCGTATGGTGGGATTAGACCTCATTGTCGTCGATTACCTACAGCTTCTATCGGGCAGTGGTCGTTCCAGTGATGGACGGGTACAAGAAGTGACCCAAATTACCATGGGCCTCAAGGCTCTGGCCAAAGAACTCGATGTACCGGTTCTGGCCCTTGCCCAGCTTTCCCGGCAGGTAGAACAACGCGATGATAAAAAACCGCAACTATCTGACCTTCGTGAATCTGGTTCGATCGAGCAAGACGCCGATGTAGTAATGTTTGTTTACCGAGAAGAATATTACCTTTCCCGCATGGAGCCACGCGAAGGCACAGAAGAACATTTGAAATGGCAAGACGAAATGGCGGCTCTCCATGCCAAGGCCGAAGTTATTGTCGGTAAGCAGCGTCACGGCCCCATTGGCACAGTGAAGCTCGGGTTTACCGCAGAGCTTACCAAATTTACCAATCTATCGATTGATGACCGTTATGAAAGCAGTATGCACTAATGCGCGAAACTGACGCCCGCTCCTATTCCTCTCGCCCCGTTCTGACCATCAACCTCAGTGCCATTATCGAGAATTATAAATCTCTGTCCGCTCTGGCCGCGCCAGCCAAAGTTGCCGCAAGCCTCAAAGCTGATGCCTATGGCCTAGGAATTGTGCAAATCGGGCGTACATTATACGGCGCCGGATGCCGGACATTTTTCGTCGCGCACGCTGGCGAAGGAAAAATTTTGCGCGGGGCCATTGGTAACCAGCCCAATATCTATGTATTGTCCGGCCCTTCCCCACAAGACACGGCCTTGTTTTTTGGCAGCACACTAAAACCTGTAATCAACTCACTTACCCAGGCCCGTGACTGGCTCAAATCGATAGACGGCGTAAAACGCCCGCCTCGCACGGCTCTGCACTTTGACACAGGCATGAACCGACTTGGTATTCCAAACAGTGAAACCGAAGTGTTTGTCAAAGAAGACGGGTTGCTAGATGCCTTAAATATAGACCTTGTCATGTCCCATCTAGCTTGCGCCTCCATGCCCGACCATCCATTAAACAAGCAACAGCTCAACACATTCAAGCGTACCGCCGCTCAAATGCCGATGGTCAACTTAAGTCTTGCCAACACAGGCGGTGTGTATTTAGGAAAACCGTATCATTTCAAACTCGTACGCCCGGGTATTGGCCTATTTGGTGGATCGGCAACAAACCAGCCTAAGAAAGAAAACGTGCGACCTGTCGTGGAAATCCACGCCCCTGTATTACAAATAAAAAACATCAAGAAAGGCGAAACCCTCGGGTACGACGCCCTATTCACAGCAAAAACAGATATGAAGATTGCCATTGTCAGCGCTGGATATGCTGACGGCCTCCCTATCTCGTTAAGCGGCACAGATAAGGCTATTATTACCCATGCACGTATCGGTAAAGAAAACGCGCCTGTGGTGGGGCGGATCAGTATGGACTACACCATTCTGGATATTACAAATGTCAAAAAATATGTCGAGCGCGGTGAAAAAGCCGTCTTCCTCGGGCAAAACCTAGATGCCCAAGCCGCCGAAGCTCAAACCATTAATTACGAAATCCTCACCCACTTGGGCCAAAGATGCAAACGCGTCTATATTCGAGATGGAAATGGAAAGTAACCAACAAAGAAAATAAGAAAATTCACAGCGCGACATTCCATACGTTAGAAACACAAAAGCCCCCGCAAAATGCGAGGGCTTTT
>JAJRSG010000080.1 GCA_024278915.1 Alphaproteobacteria bacterium | reverse complement strand
GCATGTTGTCCAGTGTTCGTTCTGCTTTCACATTCGGATCAAGCCAGTTTTGCCAGTGATGTTCTGGCAAGCGTACTGGCATGCGGTGATGCAAATGTTTAAGCGGGCCAACGGCGTGTGTGGTAAGGATGGTAAAGCTCAGCAAGGTGACGCCCTCGTCTACATGCCATTGATCCCACAGGCCGGCAAATGCGCTAAGCCCTTCTTTCTTTGGGTGAATATAAAACGGAGTTTTGGGCGAATTTACCCCTTCCCACTCATACCAACCCTGCATCGGCACCAAAGCACGGCGGCGTTTCCACGGCGTCCGAAAACTGGCTTTTTCTGCTGCTGTTTCGACGCGGGCATTAAATAAAGGCCGACCTTCGGGCATTTCCTTTCGCCAATGAGGGTGCAAACCCCAGCGCATCGGGACGACAGCCCGTTCTCCCAATCCGTTCAGAGCAATCACAGGGGCAACAAGTCCGGGGGCCATATTCCAATTCGGTTCCCATGTCCACAGACCGTCATGGGCAGGCGCCCCCGCAAAATAAGCGGCAATATCATCCAAGGATCCAGCTAGAACATAACGACCACACATTTTACGTGGCTAACATAATTAATGTGAAAAAGGGATGACGAATTTAGCATTTGTGCCTATTAAAGACATATGAACCGTTTATCTGCTTTCTTTGTTTTGGCGCTATGCGCCCTGCCTCTTGGCTCTGCACAGGCGCAAACAGCCGCGACACAAACTACATTGGAACAAGCAGAAACCCGTATTGACAAAAACATGGTGACCATGAGCAACCTCGTGGAAGCCCTCTCCCATAACCTTGGGCAACTTCATTATTTACGCACATTGTGCTTTACCCAAGACGACCAGAAATGGCGTAACCAAGCAAGTGCCATGATGAACATTGAAGTTCCCAATGACTCGACCCGCCGCCGCCAACTCATCCGTGCCTTTAACGCAGGGTATTACGAACAAAAAGAACGCTACTCGACCTGTAGCAATAATGTTGCCATCGACGTCGCCGCCCTTGCCGAAAATGGTCGCCGCCTCAGCGTCATGCTCAGCGATCCTTATCGGGAGCAATAATGAAGAGGTTCATTCATTCATTCATTTGTATTGCGTCTTTTATCGCCCCTGTAAGCGTGGCAAATGCCTGCAGCTGCGCCCCCCCGAAATCTGTAGAATCACATATTGCTAACACCGAAGTTATCTTCCGAGGCATCGCGCGGTGGACAACCGTAAAGGATGAAGAAGATATTCTCGCAAGCCCAGCCATTTTTGACAATCAAGCCACGACAGGGTTCGAAGTAATAGAAGTATGGAAGGGGCCTGCCATTACCAACATTCTAGTAAATCATAATATTGACACGGGCATGTGTGGCATAATCTTTCAAAAGGACAATACTTACCTTGTTTTTGCTAGCTTTGATGAAGACGGCAATATTCACACGTCCGATTGTTATGCACCCTATTATTATGATTATCGAGAAGGCCCCAGAAATTACGAACGTGTATTAAAGACACATCCAAGTAAGACCGAAGAAGACTTAAGCGAAATCTATGTAAAATAATTTCCAAAAATAATAAATTATGATTTAGCAAAAAACTGAACAGAAATGACCTATGAACACACAATCACCAAACCAACTCACCATCCACCAACCTGACGACTGGCATGTGCATTTGCGGGACGGGGAAATGCTGGCGGCGGTTGCCGATTACACGGCCCAACAATTCGGACGAGCGATTGTGATGCCTAATTTAGCGCCGCCAATCACCACGGTGGATGCCGCCAAAGCATACCGCGACCGTATTTTGAGCGCCGTAAGTTCCGCGCATCACTTCACCCCCTTAATGACCTGCTACCTGACCGACAGTATTGATCCCCAAGAAATCGAAGCAGGGTTTACGCAAGGGGTATTTACGGCCTGCAAATTATATCCAGCCAATGCCACGACAAATTCTGCCCACGGGGTAACAGATATTGACAATATCACCGCCGCCTTGGAAACCATGCAACGAATTGGCATGCCTTTACTTGTCCACGGGGAAGTCACCGATAGCGACATTGATATTTTTGACCGCGAGGCCGTCTTTATCGAGCGGGTTATGGCAAAGCTTCTAAGCCGTTTCCCTGATTTAAAAATAGTCTTTGAACATATCACCACCAAAGACGCGGTCAACTTTGTCATGAATAGCGGTTCCAATATCGCCGCTACCATTACCCCGCATCACCTTGTTTATAACCGCAGCGCGATCTTTGCCGGTGGCATTAACCCGCACCTATATTGCCTTCCGATCGCCAAACGGGAAGTCCACAGACTAGCCCTTCGCAAGGCCGCGACATCGGGTTCTGCCAAGTTCTTCCTCGGTACAGATTCTGCCCCGCACACGGTGGAAAACAAGCAATCTGCCTGTGGATGCGCGGGCGTATTTAACGCCCCCTACGCCATCGAAAGCTATGCGCAAACCTTTGAAGAAGAAGGTGCCCTCGATAAATTAGAAGGGTTTGCCAGCCTGTATGGGCCAGCCTTTTACGGCTTAAAACCCAATTCTCGCAAAATCATCCTCGAACGCCAGCCAATCACAGCGCCGCCAACCCTTACCGTCATGGATACACAAATTATTCCGTTCCATGCTGGGGAAGTATTAACATGGCGTTTGGCGGGGTTTGCCTAATGCCTATTGCACAACTTGACCGCACGATCATTTCGGTTGCTGGCGAAAACGTCGAAGATTTCCTTGGGGGATTGATTACCAATTCGCTCAATCATGACCTTACATTTACTGCCCTTTTGACACCGCAAGGCAAGATCATTGCTGATTTCTTTGTTCACAAAACAGCCGCAGGGTTGTTTTTGGAAACACCGTGTAAATTTGGCAAAACCCTGATGATGCGGCTGAAAATGTATAAGCTCCGTGCCGCCATCGACATTGAAGATGTGACGGGCAACTATTTTCTCTATGCCCTTTGGGACGGCGAAGGCGATGTTGGCATGACCGACCCTCGCCACGCAAAACTTGGGCAAAGATTTTTGACCGATGACCTCCTGAGTTCCGAGAACACAGCAGCCGATTATGACAGCCACCGTTTATCCCTCGGCGTTCCCGACAGCACTTGGGATTTTGACACGGCGCAAGTTTTCCCTGCTGACGCGAATATGGACGAGCTTTGCGGTGTCGATTATAAAAAGGGCTGCTTTATCGGGCAAGAAGTCGTCAGTCGCATGCACCGAAAAACCCAAGTCCGCAAACGGATGCGCGGCGTGCACTTAACAGGCGATGCCCAATCCGGTGATGATATTATGGCTGGCGAGGTAAAAATCGGCGTGCTCAATCATGTCAGGAGTGATCTCGGCATTGCCCTTATCCGCCTTGACCGCTTGGCTAAAACAGACGAAACTCCTACCGTGAACGACAAGCCCGTGACAATAATGGAGGCATCGCATGGCACATAATCCTGATCTCCCGCGTTGTAGTTGGGTGCCGCCCACCGACGAACTCTACTGCCATTATCACGACACGGAATGGGGGGTGCCAAATTATGACAGCAAGTCCCTATTTTCCAAACTAATTCAAGACGGCATGCAAGCAGGGCTTTCATGGATCACTATCCTTCGTAAACGCGAAAGCATCTTAACCGCATTTGATGGTCTGGACCCTGATATTATTGCCCATTATACAGACAAAGACCGCGAACGCCTTCTTGCCAATGCGGGCATTATTCGTTCAAAGTTAAAAATCAATGCCGCCATTTCCAACGCGCAAATTTACATCAAAATGCGTGACGAAGAAAATATAGATTTTAGCCAATATCTTTGGGATTTTGTGGGGGGAAAACCCATCCATAACGCTTGGGATAAATTCAAAGATGCCCCCGTGCAATCCGAAGAAAGCGTGGCCATGGCCAAAGATTTAAAGAAACGTGGATATAAATTCACTGGACCTGTCATTATTTATGCCTTTATGCAGGCAGTTGGCATGATCAATGATCATTCCATAAATTGCCACCGCTACGAGACATGTAAAGATGATAACAAATAAAAAACGAATTTCAAAGACCGCCTTACTAATCTTGGCAATGGGGGTTTTAACCGCTTGCCAAACCGTATATGACGCCGCCAGCGACCAAGAAAAAAGAGATTTTTGCAAGCACATCGAAAATCAAAATGCACCAGATTGTGCAGGAAATCACACCCCCGACCTCCCTTCAAGCTAAGTAAAATCTGTAATATTTTACAATAAAAAGTGACTAGCGTCCTACGTGAATATGCGTAATATGGCAGAAATTTTTGAAGGATAACATGTGACAGCACTCATCAGCGCAACCGGTCTTTGGACTCCAAAAGACAGTATTTCAAACCAAGAACTGGTTACCGCCTTTAACGCGTGGTCAGACAATTGGAACGCCGAACACGCAGACGCCATTGCGGCTGGCGAGTTAGAAGCAAAACCTCAATCCAATGTGGATTTCATTGTAAAGGCATCGGGCATAAAATCCCGCTTTGTCATTTCCAAAGACCCGATCCTTGATCCTGAAATTATGGCCCCACGAATTCCCGAGCGGCCAAATGATGAAATTTCTGTTCTGGCAGAAATCGCCGTAAATGCCGCCAAAGACGCCCTCGCCAAAGCGGGGCGTCAGGCAGAAGATATCGACGCCGTGATTGTCGCCTGTTCAAACCTTCAACGGGGCTACCCTGCCATTGCCGTAGAAGTACAAGATGCACTTGGTGCCGGCGGGTTTGCTTTTGATATGAATGTTGCCTGCTCCTCGGCCACCTTTGGCATCGAGACCGCTCGTGGCCTCATCGCTAGCGGCCAAGCCAAATCCGTACTTGTCTGCAACCCCGAAATTTGCTCAGGACATCTTAATTTTAAAGATCGCGACAGCCACTTTATCTTTGGCGACGTTGCCACGGCCATCCTGATTGAAGACGAAAGCATTGCCCCCAAAGGCGCCTGGGAAATTATCGGCTCTAAACTGGTTACCCAATTTTCCAATAATATCCGTAATAATTTCGGTTTTTTGAATAATGCGGCCCCTGAAGGCATTGGCGATGATGATAAATTATTCAAACAAAATGGCCGCAGTGTATTTAAAGAAGTGGTGCCATTAGTCGCCCAACTCATTAAAGACGAGCTGGATAAAGCCGGTGTCGCCCCTGCCCAAGTCAAACGCATGTGGCTTCACCAAGCCAACCTGTCCATGAACACCCTGATCTCTAAAAAAGTCATGGGCAAAGACGTGGATATGGACATGGCACCCGTGGTATTGGATGAATATGCCAACACAAGTTCCGCCGGTTCCATCATTGCCTTTGATAAACATTCTGCTGACTTCAAAACGGGCGATATCGGTCTGATTTGTTCTTTCGGTGCAGGTTATAGCGCAGGCGTTATTATCGTCCGCAAGACCTAGGTGGTTGAGGCTCGCGCATGGCAACGCATGTTATCGGGCCGCCGGCTTGATCTGCTTGACCCCTCCCCATTTGATGTTGAAATCGAAGACATTGCCAGAGGCCTTGCACGTGTCGCGCGGTGGAATGGACAAACGAGTGGCGACCATGCATTTTCTGTGGCGGAGCATAGCGTCGTCGTCGAAAAATTATTCTCCATTCTCAACCCGAAATCAAGCCAGGCTGACAAGCTGACCGCCCTCTTGCACGACGCCGCAGAATACGTCATCGGGGACATGATATCGCCTTTTAAAACCGCCCTTGGCCTTGATTATAAAGACTTTGAAACGCGACTGGAAACCGCCGTGCATCTTCGTTTTAGCCTGCCAGCAACGCCGCGCCCTGCCCTTGCTAAAACCATCAAAAAAGCCGACATTTATTGCGCCTATTTCGAAGCCATCCAGATCGCCGGATTTACAGAGGCCGAAGCAGACAAATACTTCACCAAACCACCCGGTGATATCCGCATCAAAATCGCCCCTTTGTCAGTGGCAGAGGCCGAAACATTATTCCTGCAAAGATTTGCACAACTAACATTGGATTAAGTGTATTTCCCCCCTATATATAGACCAAATGGGAGAGCTCTATGACTGAACTGCTAAATAATTGGGAAAATGGCCGTTGGATCGGACAAACACTCGAAGTCGAAAACGGCGTCTGCGCTGTCCCGCAAAAGCCGAATGCAGATGCCCTCGCCTATACAGACGAAGTCAAAGCTGCCACCGACCATCTTTATGACGAAGTCAGCGACTTTATCCCGAAATTTGAATGGTCTGCCTATGCGGTTTTGGTACACGCCATCAACAAGCTCAAGAAAGAAAAAAACGCAGTTGTTCTCGCCCATAATTACATGACCCCTGACATCTACGCCCTTGTCGGTGATTTCAAAGGTGACAGTTTAGGCTTGGCGATCGAAGCGACGAAAACCGATGCCGACATTATCGTTCAGGCTGGCGTTCATTTCATGGCCGAAACCTCCAAAATTCTGTGCCCTGACAAGAAAGTTTTAATCCCGTCCCTACGTGCAGGCTGTTCTCTCGCCTCGTCGATTACTGGCGAAGATATGCGTCTGATCAAACAAAAATATCCGGGCGTACCTGTGGTGACTTATGTCAACACAACCGCAGACGTAAAAGCAGAAACCGATATTTGCTGTACCTCTTCCAACGCGGTGCAAGTGGTAGAAAGTCTCGGCGTGCCCAAGGTGATTATGGCCCCTGATGAATATCTCGCGAAAAACGTGGCCAATATGACCGGCGTGGAAGTGATTGCATGGCACGGGCGTTGCGAAGTACATGCCCGTTTTGACGCAGATGATATCAAGGAAATGCGGGCTAAATGGCCGGGTGTTGTTGTGCTCGCCCACCCCGAATGCCCACCTGATGTTGTCGCTGAAAGTGATTTCACTGGCTCGACCAAAGCCATGACCGATTATGTGTCCGACAACAAACCGAAAAACGTGGTGCTTCTCACCGAATGTTCCATGTCCGACAATGTCGCCATGGCAAACCCTGATGTAGATTTTGTCCGTCCGTGCAACCTGTGCCCTCACATGAAACGCATCACCCTGCAAAACATTTATGACTGCCTGCGCGATGAGAAACACGAAGTCAAAGTCCCTAAACGGATCGCCAAAAAAGCACGGCGCGCCGTCCAACGCATGATTGACCTCCCCGCCCCCGGCAAAAAAGGACACTTCGACCCGAAAGCGGTACATAAAGACATTAAAATCATCTAACCCCCCGCGCAGGCGGGGATCCAGTTGGGTGTTTGATCTAGACTCCCATCTTTGTGGGAGTGAGAGACGTACCTTAACTTGGTTTATGTGATGAACAAACATGACAAATAAGATCAATGTTTCTCTCTTGAACACCCTTTCGTAACCTTGCTGTAACTTCATAGCCTTCGCTACTATCTATATACTGCTGTTGTACCTTTACACGCTCATAATCCGAGCAAGCAACATTAAACTCCTCAATCGTCCATCCTCTTGTTCGAGTTGCACAAATTATCACTTGGCATTTATATTTAACTAAATTTTCAAGACACTCTTTGAGATTAGTCCCAGGGTCGCCTCGCGTCTCAACCCCAATGAGAGTTTTTTCAAGTTCAAGAATAACACCAATATCACTCCCAATTTCACTAAATGTATCAATTCGTCTTGCTCCTAACTCGCTTTCCAAATGGTTGATTAACATATTTAATGCTTCAGTTTTACCTGACCCCGATCTGCCTTGTAGGGCAACTGCAATTTTCTTCATAAAAACAACCTCAAAGTAAATAAATCTCAATTTAAGTTTAAGTTTTTTTCATACAATGTAAAGTATAATAACTATAATGCCGATACCCCTGACCACCGTCCCAATCACGATGACATCACTTCCTTGAAGGAGAGGTGATGAAAACAAGCTTTCATTTGCCCCCCTTCCCCGCACCTGCTAACAATGGATTTTAAGTTTAGGGGTTATGGGTTTATGCCACTTGGTGATTTAGAGACGACGCATCTTCCTGCGGGTTCGGTGCTTGTTGTGGGGGCAGGATTGG
>JAJRSG010000079.1 GCA_024278915.1 Alphaproteobacteria bacterium | reverse complement strand
TGCGGGGTTTGCGAACCGGAATGTCCAATCGATGCGATTGTGCCTGACACTGAAGATGATAAAGACGGCAAATGGCTTGAAATTAACACCAAATACGCAGAGCTTTGGCCCAATATTACCATTATGGGTAAGCCGCCTGAAGACGCGGAAAAATTTGAAAACGAAAAGGGTAAATTCGAGAAATATTTCGACCCTGCCCCCGGCAAAGGCGATTAAGTTAGCCACCAGATTACCTACACATAAAGGGGTGGATTTTAACCGATTTTTATGTTATACTATCCAGAGCGGCGCGGGCAAATAACCCGCGTCGTTTGTTTGTTTTTAGTGTGAAACCCCGCTCTCGGGAATAAGACGTAAGGATATCCATTTATATGGCTACGAAAAAATCAGCGCCTAAAAAAAAGGCGACAAAGAAATCTGCGAAATACGAATTCAAAAAAGATAGCTTCATCGTTTATCCTGCACATGGTGTCGGAAAAGTGATTGCCATTGAAAATGAAACCATCGCCGGATTTGACATCGAAGTTTACATTATCGAATTCAGTCAGGACAAAATGATCCTGCGTGTGCCCACAAATAAAGCCGCCAATTCAGGCATGCGGACACTGGCCAATGATAATGTTCTTAAAGACGCCTTTACCACCATCAAAGGCCGTGCGCGGATTAAACGCACCATGTGGAGCCGCCGCGCTCAGGAATATGAAGGCAAGATCAATTCTGGTGATTTACTGTTATTATCCGAAGTTGTCCGTGACCTGCACAGAACCGAAGAACAACCCGAGCAATCCTATTCAGAACGGCAATTATACGAAATTGCTTTGGATAGAATGGTTCGTGAAGTCGCCGCCATTAACGGCACCGACAGCGGCCCTGCCCTTGATCTTATCTTGGAAACCCTCAGCACAGCCCGTGCCAAAGCCGCCGCCAAAGCGGCTGCCAAAGCCGAAGCTGAAGCCGAAGCTGACGACAGCGACGAAGCTGCCGCGTAAACAATTTTATGAAGTAAAAGCCGATGGGCACCCGCCCGTCGGCTTTATCTTTGCTGAACCTAATCCAGCACTTCCAATCTCTGCAAATCCGACAACCAAATGATGGGCCCGTTTTTCAGCTCGATCCATCCCCTTACCCGTACCCGTGCTCCTTCGAGGCACAGTGGCTCAAACCCTTGTTTGGCAAAACGTTTCGCATTCTTCTTGGAAATGGCGATTGTAAAATCGGTTTTGTAATCACTGCCGAAATTTAGATATATCGTGCCCCGAACATTTGCCGCAGATAAAACAATCCCTTCGACAATTTGTAGGCTATCTACATATTGCGCCAACGGATTTGGGTCTGGAGATAAAACCGCATAAAACCCATCCGTTTTCGCGTCATTCCAAATCCCGCGCTTGGCGGTTCTCGCCATTGCTTCTACTTGCAAAAGACGCGACATGTCCACAGGGTGAGATGCCCATGAATAAACCCGTGCATAGCCAGCCCGTACCATTTCCTCTTGGATCCACACTCCTGTTTCCGCTACTCGAACTTGCGCGACCGCGCGCCCATAACGGTCGCGTTGATCGCCGAGGTAATAGAGCTGTAAAACCTCGCCCTCGACCAGTGTTTGCAGGTACGCCTTGGCCGCGTCCGCCAAAGGCCAAGCCTGATATCCCTTCTCTGGCCATGCCATTTTCGGAGCTTGTATATTGGCTAGAGATATTTTGATTTCGCCCTGATCCCCATCACTCATCACCACGCTATCCCCGTCGATTACCCGCAATAACTTCCCCCGTTCACCGGGTTCGCCTTGCATGGTCATATCTGTAGAAATAATTTTAGCTGTTTGCGGCGTGGCAAAAGCAGGAATACCACATAGGGATAACGTGCTGATCATCACACAAATCTTACTGATCAATCGCAATTCTCCGCCCCCCTCCTTATAGATTTAAAATCATAACCTAAATCTGCCAAAAGGCAAAACCTGCCTTTTCACACCAACACAAACCGCCTATAAACCACAATATGGTCCCGTAGCTCAGGTGGATAGAGCGCAAGATTCCTAATCTTGAGGCCGGTGGTTCAAGTCCACCCGGGATCACCATTATCATACTGTTATTATTACCTTTATTTTTTAAGTAAACATTTAACCTGTCATGAAAAAATGCAACGGTTAAAAAAGAAATATCAAATAGGCAAGAAAGCCTCATACCAAAGCGGTTAAAAAAATCTATTAATGAATTTTTTTGGCGTGAGAGGGATTATCTATTTTGTCCTCTGAAAAACACCCTAACAATATCAAGGTATTTATCTTCGACCACATAAACGATTATGTATCTGAATTTTACCGACACAATCTCAAGCGTGTTTACAACATCACCTTTATGCCCAATAAGTGGAAAGGTTTGAATGAGGGAAATTGTAGAGCGCATATCTTTTCTGAACGGCTTCACAACATGCGGCGCATTTTCTTCAAAGTAGGTTATTTGGACATTTATGCTCTGTATCGCTTTGGAGCGAAACTTTACAGGCTTCATAAGAAGTTAGCACCTAAAGCCGTTAATACTTCGGCTTCACTTGCATATGAAGGATTGGGATTAGCCAGTGCTTGTTTTACCTCTGCAATTTCTTCGGCAGTTAACCGAATACCCTTAGAGCGATTTTTCATAAGCTCAAAAAGGTCATTTGCCAGCGTGTTTTGTGTGTCCACAGGCAAATTTTTAGCGTATTTTACAAGTTGTTCTAATTTTGTCATATATTGAGTATAGCAAGATTTGAGGTAAAAAAAAGCATCTATTTACATAGATACCAGTTTGGGGTTGCCCCAAGTTAGTGTTCGCTCGAAAGCATTATGATCATAACGCGGTTGGTTAAGTCGGTGTTTGATGCGTCTGGCGACAGGTTTTTAAGCTGCCTATCATAGTAATCAATCTTCCAAAATATCCGTTCCCCGTCTATTTCTATGGCGGCACAATCATGTTCACCATAGGGGTCGATATTATCGTTAAAATCATCATATGCTCTGACGGCTTTGATGTTTTTTGCTTTGTATCTCGGGTAGATATTCGACACCTTTGATGAGTGCGCAGCCTGCCTCTTGTGCAAATATGCTCCCGCCTATGCCCGTCTTGCGAAATTGGTCATTCAATGTGCGAATAACAATCCGCTTTTCGTCATCTGCAATGTTTACACTTGCCATTTTCCACTCCCTTGGCTTCGCCATCCACAACAGTTTGTGAACGGGTTAGGCAAAGGGAGTTTTCATATATTTCTATGCTACAAAACTATTATGATATATTACCACAAGACTTGATATCGTATTTAGGGAACAGCCATGGGATATAAAATAGAATATTATGCATTCAATCAAAAACCAGATATTAAGAAACTAAACAATATTCAATGGCTAAATGATTGGTGGTTATATGAAGAAACTGGTACTGATATTTGGTATTTAGTTGGAAAAAATGCAGATAATGATTTTTATCTTTCTCCTCCAAAAATAAAACTTCCTAACATACCAGACGGAATCAATGAATTAGCAAAAAAAATACAATCTGAAACTTTATGCGGAGAGTATTTTCCTAATAAATCTATCATTATCTGTCTTGCATCTACTTGCTTAATAAGCTGCCAACTCGACCAACCAGTTTTGTGTTTATCAAGTGATGATGAAGATACTGATGGAGGTTATATTTACGACAATGGGCAGCTACAATGTGCAAGCTTTGAGTCAAGTGAAGGCTCTATCCACATTAATAAAAACCTTAAGATAACGACACAATTATACTCAAATGGTAATGACTTAAAAGATGACAAACCACGTCATCTTTTTCAAATTGCTAACAAAGTGGCTAATGTTTTTTTTAAGACAAAAGAACCTTGGATGATGCCATATGAACCAGAAGATATTATTTCTAGAAAAATTAGGCGTATCACTCAAAAAGGAAATACTCCTACTTTAAAACTAAACAAATTGCTTTATAAAAAGCTTGGAAACAGCCCACCTTTTTCAGAAATTTATGATGAAATGGCATCAAATATTACTTCAGCTCTCCAAACTGACATTATCTTAGCAGACCGTGAATCTCGAAATTTTTACCAAGAAGTAATTTCAAATTACTGGCTTTACGTTTATGGGATCACCGACAAAAACTTTGGCAAAAAAAAAGATGATAAAGATTTCTTAGCCTTACAACACATGTTGACTAACATTTCTCATTATTTGAAATTATTACGCCCGAAACCAGAATTTAGAAAAAAAGCCTACGATTTTAATAGTATGAATAGAAATTTACGGAAACAATGGTTTTTAATAACTGCAAGGAAAAACCTCAAATCAATTCTAATGATTTTCCAGCAGCATTAACCCAAACACGCTTGGACGAAAAATCCACAGACTTAACCGCAAACAAAAATACACCTGCGGGCACTTGGTTTAGCTCGGTCTTATACGCCTCGACCATTGTTTGGGTGCGATCATTGGATGTGGTGAGTGTGAGAACACGAAACGCATTTATATCGAACCGCCTCTTTGGTAATGATGAGGTCGGGAGTTCAATTCTCCCTTGCGGCACCATTTTCCATAAGTATTTCAATAACATAGAGACACGTTGCTTTCAAGGTGTTTTGAACTTTTGTGCCAGCAAGCAAATAGTAAGCAGAGTGAACTTTTTGACCGAAATAATGTGTGCTGATATGTAAAGCAAAGAATGAGTGAATTTCGCAAAAAAAGGCTCACTATAGCATATAGTAAGCCTCTTGAATGCTGTGCATGAATTTTACTGTATTACATTTCTGATGGATTAGAAACAGGTTTGATTGACATAAAACCTAGTAAGTGCAGCTTAAGGAATGACCTTTTATGTAAGTTTCTAGGTCTTTTTGTCTGTATCTCACCGCCCTACCCATTTTGATAAAGATAGGCCCCTCACCCAAACACCTCCATTTATTCAAAGTTGATACTGCTAGCCCTAAATATTTAGCTGCTTGCTCAACAGTCATCAAAATTGTTGTAGATCCCATCTGTGTAGACATTTCCATTTCACACCTTCCATTTCTATCGTTAATTAGCGCAAGACAATGCGCTATTACACTTCATGCATTTGTAGCTTTATTTATCGGACTTTGGTTTAGGCCGTGACCAAACTAGATCTGCGCCGTCGTCGTGGTCGAACAATGCAGCGTTCACGGGTTTGGGTAGCATAGGCCCGTCTAGTAACACTTTGATGTAATCCAGCGGCTCGTCGCCGTCTTTGGTTTCTTTCCACGCTACGCCAAAATCGCTATGGCCTGATTTGATGAAATAGTCTGGGCTATCGTGATTTTTCTTATTGTCGTTAGCGATAAATTTGACTTTGTGGGTCATACTGAGCGTTGTGATTGTGCCCTCATAGCCTGTCTTTGTTTGTTTGAATGTACCTATATTCGCCATAATAAAATCTCCTAAATTGGCTTTGGTGAAACAGCTTTAAGCTAGCTCGCGCTTGGCTTTCTTAAATCCGTGGTCACTGGCAAGAAAGCCGGCGAGCATGGACGGGACGAGCGCATTTACGGGCTGTTTCTCACCATAAGTTTGCTCATAGATTTGTGCATATACTTCTAGGTCGCCCATAAGATCAGGCGGCAATGCCACCGTTATTTTTGCAGGCTTCATATCAGGCAGTTTTGCGAGTTTCAGGTTTGGTTTGGTCACGGGTTTTCTCCATAATTTTGGTAGGGTTTGAGGATGAGGTCTTTGGATACGATGATTGAGAACCGCCAACCGGGACGAACACTGAGGGTCGGCTGGATATTGAGACTACGCTCGATAATACGCTGGCCTGCTATGTTGGCTGTGTCCTGCCCTGCATTTTGTAGGGCGCGGGCAAGCCGTCCTTCATCGTCAGATGATAATTCGGAGCCAACACTAAGCAATGATGACAACACCGCACCTTTCATGAACTGCCAAGTATGGCGATCCACTTTATCTTTCAGTCCCGCAAAGCCTTGGCCGTCAACGGCAGGCAGATTATCAAGCTGAATAGAATTACCGTTCGGGAAGACAATCCGTGTCCACGCAACCAAGGCTCTGCTTTGGCCGTAAGCAATAACGCTATCGTATCGTCCAAGCAGTCTCGCACCTTGCGGGATTAGTAAATACTCCCCCGTCACCGTATCATAGACATTTTCAGTAACTTGCCCGATTACTTGCCCCGGTAAATCAGAATTAAGCCCCGTCACCAAACTTGCAGGTATCAATGTACCCGCCATAATCTGGTATGGGGATTTTGGGGATTGCAGGACGTAGGGGTTATATATTTCTCCCGCTGATTGCCCTAAAAATGCGGACTTACTATTTTGGTGAGCAGGCGCGGCATTAAACTCCGCATTACCCATGATGGGGTCACCATAGCTGGCCATCATATTTACGTTGGCAAGATTAGAATACGCTTGCTCCAACTGTGCATCCATTTGGGCGAATTGATCTGGCGCTTTTGTAGCGCCTTGCTGATTTGAGCCAACAGAAAAGAATAGCCCCGACTCTCGCGCTTCATCACGTTTACTTGGCGCAGATGGTTGGCGATAAGCCGCTGGCTGCGAATACGCCCTACGCTGTGGCGCGCCCTTTGGCGCATACTGAAACGGGTTACCTAATTCTTGTACAGGTGCGCCGCCTTGATTAGCTTCCAAGAACGCTGCCCCTAAATCTCCGGGTAATGGCGGGCCGAGTTTCGGCTTCATATCAGCATATGTTTTTGGCAAGGCATCAAGCGCGTCTGTCATTGGTTTATGACTAACATTATAAAGTTCACTTGGCCGCTCACTGTCACCATATTTGGGTGATTGCAGCGCAAAGGCTAGAGCCGCGAATAACCCTGCGCTTAATGCCGTACCGCCAAGAATCAGTGCCTTACGGCTGAACCGTTTTACGGGTTTGGGTTTGGCACGGATAGCCAGGTCTGGTGTGTTGGCTGCTTCGCTCATGATTTTGAGTCGCGGACTATGCGAACAACATCTTGGTCTTTTTCTCCAAGGCGCAATTCGGCAGTTTTGAACAAGCGGTCAACGATATAGTACGCACCTTTAACGCGGTAATTGACCAGTTGGCTTTTGCCTTTACGTCCCATGACAAATAATGGCGGTGCTTCGCCTTGGTCTAAACGCGCTGGAAATTGGATGAACACCTTATGCCCATCGTCAAAAGCGCGTAATGGCCGCCAGTGGGGATTGTCGCCTTTAATCTCGTAGCGGAAATTCAGATTCTCAATAGACAAGCTTGGCGTGGATGTTGTTGCCGTTTTGGGCTTAGCCCGCCGCGACATATTCTTTACGCCGCGCAGTCCTAGTGCTTCTCGTGGATAGTGCCAAGACACCGCCGCCATATATGTATCTTTATAAGAATGTAGCTCCAGATAATATGTCCGCTTGCTCGTGGTAATCACAAGATTGGTGGATAGATTTGGCTTGGTAGGCTTGACCAAGATATGCACCTGCTCGCCGCCGATTGCCCCTGAAACCGTATCGCCAACAATCCAGCGGATGGTATCACCCGCTGATACGGACGTAAGCTCTTCGCCGGGTTGCAGTGCAATGTCCGTGACTTGCTGTGGTGCACAATAAACCTGATAAAGCGAACCTGGCGTATAAGGGTAAACCTGAATAGCGTTGAGGTAATTACTGCTATTGGGTTCAATGGAAGCTGAAGCATTGGCCTGCTCAATCGCTTCAAATGGTTTGAGAACTGGGCCTGTTGTCACATAAGACGCAGGCCGTAATTTCATCTGGCCGGGCATAACCAGCGGCTTAATAAGCTCTATTTCGATTGGTCTTTCATCAAGAACGAAAGGTTCATCAAATTCCAAAGTAGCGGCGCGCATTTCTACGGGCGCACTATCCTTGCGCGACATATCGAGTTTAAAATCTGCGAACTGTTTTTGCAGGCTGGCGCAGCCACTTAGGGATACTAATAGGCAAACTGCTGCCGTTGTTTTTAAGTGATGTGAATGTCTCATGTTATTCTCCAGAATTGAGGTCTTTTGACCAGTTGAGGCCGTGCACATAGAGGCCAAGGGGGTTGCTATGCAGGGTCTGTGCATCGGTCGGTGGATGGATGATGATGGATAGAACGGCTGTGAAGTTTGCAGTGCCAATAAGCGCGCCGCCGCGATAGCTTGTCTCGCGCCAACGGATTTCAAAGCTATCATTTGATGAGCGGACAATGGACGCGACTTCAACGGTGACGCTGCGCTGCCCAATATCGGCGAATGGGTCATTCTCGGTGGCGTAAGCGTTTAAAGTTATCGCGGCTTGATCAGTAGCGAAGCTATACGCCTCTAGCCAGTTCTGCCGCAGCACTACCGGGTCAATCGAAACTGACCTTACATTGCTAATAAAATCCGCAAGTTGATGGGCGATTTGGGCGTCCGACGGAATGAAGTTTTCTGTGGCTGGTCCGATAGCGCGGACTGAACCATTCGTGTCCACTTCAACCACATAAGGCGTAATCATGCTTTGCGAGCTTTGCCAAATAAAGGCTCCAGCAAGAAGTGCCGATAATCCAATGGACAGTAATGTTGCGATTCGCCAATTCTTGGCCTGCACACGGGCAGAACCGATGCGGTCGTCCCAGACTTGCGCTGCGCGTTGATAAGGTGTTTCCGGGATTGGCGTTGTGCCATATCTTGATTGATTGCGTTTCCACATTTCATTTCTCCTATTCTTGCTGATTATTCTTCTTGGTCTAATTTGAGGGCAAAGCCGCCGCCGCGTGTATCGCCAGAGCGGATAGCGTCGCTAGCGCGGCGCGTAGCATTATGGGTTGTTTGTTGACGTTTGATTTTCTTGGCCCAATCTGGTTGACTGGCACCGCCGCTAGAACTACTACCGCCATCATTTGCGCTAGTCGGCTTTAGACCTTTTTGGGACAGGCCATTTAGCCCGCCGCGCATACCAGCTTTATGAGCTTGGCTGACACTACCCGTTGCTTTTGAGGCGGCTGCTTTACCTGCATTTTTAACCGCGCCCATACCAGCTTGGGCCATTGCGGACGCACCGCCAAGTGCGCCTTTGACGCCGCCTGAACCTGATGCTGCTTTACCAAGGGCAAAGGAAAGCTGTGTGCCACCTGCAAGTGATGCCCCCGCTTTTACTGCGCCGCCTGCCGCCTTGCCTGCCATGCCTGCGCCCGCACCTGCGGCAGCAGCGCCCGCCATGGCTCCGGCGCCAACGGCGGCCATAGTGCCAACTGCTGCGCCTGCGCCGAGTTGCGGCGCGCCAGATACAAGACCTGTGGCAATGCCAGGGCCAAATATACCCAAGGCAAATATAGCGAGGGAGGCAAGGATTACGGACGCGGCATCTTCGAGCGTAACTTCGCCGGGTACAAATGCCGCCGTCACTTGTCCAAATATGGTCGAGCCTATACCGATAATAATCGCGAGCACCATGAGCTTAATGCCAGAGGCTATAATGTTACCGAGCACTTTCTCTGCGAGGAATGATGTTTTGTTCCAAAGCGCGAACGGTATGAGGACAAAGCCCGCTAAGGTCGTGAGCTTAAACTCAATAATGGTGACAAAAAGCTGGATAGATAAAAAGAAGAAAGCAAACAGAGTAATCACCCAAGCCAGCAATAAAATAATAATAGTGACAATATTGGTGAAAAACTTAATCGGTCCTGTTAAATTTTGAACTTCGGTCAGCAGCGGATGCGCCGCATCGAAACCGACACTGGCAACAAAACCGGGGCGCATAAGATCCGCTGCCGTGATAGTCTTACCCGTTGCGTTAAGACCGAGCTGCCCAAAGCTGGTGAAGATAATATCGCTTAGGAATGCGAAGTTATTCAGGATGAGCGCGAAAAACCCAACATACATCACCTTCTTCAAGAACTTGGCAATAACATTGGTGTCTGGCCCCATTGCCCAATATAGGCCTGCAAGCGTAATATCTATGCCGATTAGGAAGGCCGTAAGGAACATTACGTCTGGGCCGAGTAGCCCAAAGCCCGAGTCTATGTAGGTGCTAAAGGTTTTGAGGAACTCATCAATGACGGAGAGATTATCCATTACTTCCTCCCGCGTTTCTTGCCGTAAGCAGTTCTAGTGCCGATAAAGCGTTTGTACTTTTGGCGGGACTCTTTCTCGATGGCGAGTTGGCGTGAATGTTCGAGCGCTTGCGCCCGGTATTGCACCGCGTCCATTTGCTGCATTTGCATGATTTGTTTGATGAGGAGCGCAAGGAGTTGATTGCCTGCTTGGGCGACAGATAGATTACCTGTGGACGATTGGCTTTCTGTAACAAGCTTATCCAGAGTTCTTGCGTCCACTTTAACGCTAGAGATCATTTTGGATTGCATGACGATAGCTTCTTCAAAGGCAACGCGGGAGTTCTCCCACTGAATTTCTGCATTTGCCAGCATTTCATCATCAGACATATCAGCATATTCTTGCGGATAATGCTCGCGCATAAGATCGCGGCTGCGTCCAACCTCATAGCTAACATTCTCGGCTTCTTCCGTCAGCGTGGCTATTTCTTGTAATATCCGCAGCAATTCGTATTGCGCATTATAGTCCATCTTGGCTAAATCTTTGGCCTGCCCAATCAGCATGCGGGCTTCATTACGGAGCTGGCTCACTTGTTGACGTATTTGAATCAATGTACGCGACGCGGTGTAGAGATTTTGCACAAAGTTTTTGGGATCAAAGACAATACCGCCAAATTGCGCTTGTGCGGCTTGCGCGAATGATACCAGCATCAAAAAGACAAGTAAGTATGATTTTATTCGGCGGCGCATATGCCCTCACTTTCTGTTGTAGTTTCTCTCCAAGGCAATGCTTCATCTGTGAGATTAAATTCAGCGCCCATAAGGTCAGCAGCCCAATCAAGGGATTTTGCGCGTAGCCATTCGCTGGCAAATTGATCTGCCCCGTGCGTTTCAATTACTGCATCAATACCCGCATGTTCGCTCTCTGAACCCGCGCCGCAAAATGCGAGCGCGACTTCGCCAAGACCAAGGTCAAACAAACGGTTGCCCGCCCGTGATTGGAAGTAGTAATCTTGCTTCGGGATGCTAGACGTGATGATTTCTATCTGGCGTTTATTAAGGCCAAAGCGGGTATAGATTTCAGCTTGTTGTGGCTCCATTGCGCGATCATTGGGCAGGAATATTCTGGATGGGCAGGATTCAATTAGCGCAGGTGCAATATCGCTACTGGCAATATCGGCCAAAGATTGGGTCGAGAATATCACGGACACGTTTTTCTTGCGCAGGACTTTTAGCCATTCACGGATGCGTTCTGCAAAGAACGGATCATCCAGAAACACCCAAGCCTCATCTAAGATAAGCAGACTTGGTTTACCGTCAAACCGCGCTTCTAATCTATGAAATAAATATGTGAGAACCGGCAGCACAAGAGCCTTCGAGTGCATGAGCGTTTCCATCTCAAAGCATTGCATATCACCGGCTTTGAGGGATTCAGAACTGCCGTCGAGCAAATGGCCATATGCACCGTCCAGTGTATAAGGTTGCATGGCTTGGCGCAATTTGTTGGATTGGAGCAGCGCCGATAACCCTGTTAGCGTTCTTTGCTCGGTGGGGGCACTGGCTAAGCTTTGCAGTGCTGACCATACCGCTTCTTTTATATCCGGGTCGGTATCGAGGCCTTCATTGCGTAGCAAGCCTAATATCCAGTCGAGCGCCCATGTGATTTCGGCATCATCATCAATATCTTTGAGCGGTTGGAAGATGATAGAGTTTTCTGCGCCGAGGTCATAATAATCACCGCCGAGTGCCAATGTTGCGGCACGGGCAGAACGGCCTTTATCAAAGAAAAATACTTGCGCGTCTTTGTATCTTCTAAACTGCAAGGCGAGTAGTGACAACAAAACAGATTTACCCGCGCCCGTAGGCCCGACGATCAGCATATGCCCGACATCGCCTTGATGGGTGACAAGACGGAATGGCGTATGGCCTGCGGTTGTTGCATATAGCAGTGGCACATCATCCAAATGTTCATTACGTTTTGGCCCAGCCCATATAGCTGACAGTGGCATAAGGTGGGTGAGATTGAGCGTATGGATTATCGGCTGGCGGATATTGGCATAGGGATTGCCCGGCAAAGTGCCAAGCCAAGCATCAACCGCATTGACGCTTTCATGGATAGACACAAACCCACGTCCATTGACAATGCGTTCGATAGAACGAATTTGTTGCTCGGCAATCAATTCGTCTTTGTGACTGACGACAATGCAGGTGGTGAGATAGCCAAAACTTACATGATCTGCGCCAAGGTCTTGCAAAGCTTGGTCGGCGTCGAGGGCTTTATTGTCTGCGTCACTGTCAACCAATGCCGATGTTTCATTAAACAAGCTTTCTCTAAGGAGTGACATGACCGATTTACGTTTGGCAAACCATTGGCGGCGGAATTTACCGATGACCTTTGTCGCCTCTGCTTTATCCATCGGTAAATACCGTGTCATCCAGCGATAAGAAAACCCGAGACTATTTAGCTCGTCCAATATTCCCGGTGTAGTTTCGCCTGGAAATCCGCGCACCGTAATCATGTGTAGATTTTCACCACCGAGCCTTGGGACTAGTCCGCCGACTAAATCTGCCCCGCCAATGAGCGCGTCAATATAGGCGGGTGTTTCAGGGCAAGTGATTTTGTGCTTATTTGGAGATATGCATGAGTGCAGATATGTCAGTGTTTCGGTATCGTCCAAAAACTCTGCGAGTGGAAATAAACTTCCCATTAAATCTAAGCAGCGCTCACTCTCCGTGATGAAAGCGGTGAGATGATCGGACGCGGTTTCTGTCCGCTCGTCGTCTGGTTTTTCTATAAGCAGGCTTTCGGCACGCTTAGCACTATCTGCGGGCGGTAGATAAGCGAATGTTAGATAATAAGCACTTTCAAAATGATGTTCGGACCTCTCGAACTGTCCGCGCCGTTCTTGGTCAACAATCCAGGCTGCTGGGTCTTTGAATACGCTATGCGGATAATCTGGGGCTGCGTGGCGGCAGGCTTCAAAATACAAGGCCCAGCCTGAACCAAAGCGCCGCAGTGCATTATTGATGCGGGCGCATGTAGCAACGAGTTCTTCCTCAGTAGCGCTGCCGAGATCAGGCCCGCGAAACCTTGCCGTTCGTTGGAAGCTACCGTCTTTATTGA
>JAJRSG010000078.1 GCA_024278915.1 Alphaproteobacteria bacterium | reverse complement strand
TTGCATTTTGGTGGCAAGGGCGCGAATAAGGACGGAAACTTCGTCAGTACCATTTGGTAGGTTCTCCAATTTATTGTCGATTAAATCTTGTAGGTAGCGTTTAATTTGCCCCTGCTCGCGACTGGCGTGGGTGTCCGGTAATTCCGAAACTTCAAATTCTGTGTTGATTTGCGCGAGCGACATAGGGCGTCCTTTTAAAACTATATGGAAAGCAAGGTAGGCCGAGTTAATTAGCAAACGGTAAACAGATTATATATTTTTTAACTACGCTTTTTTACGTAAATATTCATCCTTGAAACCCTTTCTTTACCTTCTTGGTTAATACCATTCCTAAAGATGTCCCTCGTGGATATCTATATATTTAGAGTTTGCCATTGGGGAATGTAGCCACAACGAAACACGTAAGTGATTGTGTGAAGCGGAGAACAAAGATGAAGTTTTTTAAAAAGTCAAAGACAAACGCGAAGACTCACAATTCGAAAGATGTTGTGCGAACTAATGCAGGGATTGTCGATGCGCTAAATCGCGATCATGCCATGATCGAGTTTGATTTGGATGGTACGATCACAAGTGCAAATCAAAATTTCCTTGATGTTGTTAAATACGATTTGGATGAAATTGTTGGGCAGCACCACTCTATATTTGTTGGCGATACTTTTAAGCAATCTGGTGAGTATAAAGAGTTCTGGCAGAAACTAAATAATGGACAAAGTGTTTCGGGTATTTTCGAACGTTTTGATAAGCAAGGTAAAGCAGTGTTATTGGATGCTAGCTATACATCGGTGTTAGATGAAGCAGGTACGCCGTTTAAAGTAGTAAAAATTGCTAGCGATGTTACGGCATTACAAATTCGCCGTCGCACGAACGCTGGGCTAATTTCTGCAATTGGTGAAAACCAGGCCATAGTAGAATTTACGATGGAAGGGGAAATTACAAAAGTGAACGACAACTTCCTTTCCATTGTCGGGTATACTGAAGAAGAAGTACTTGGTGAACATCATTCAAAATTTGTGAGTAAAGATTTTAGTAATTCCAGTGAGTATGAAGAGCTTTGGCAAAAGCTTAGGGATGGAAGAACAGTATCAGGGATTTTTGATAACTATACAAAAAGTGGAAACTTGGTAAAATTAGAGGCCGCTTATAACACGGTGATGGATGTAAATGGGAAACCATTTAAAGTCGTTAAAATTGCTAATGATGCCACAGATGTAGTGGAACAACAAAATATTTCCCTGTTTAAAGGCACCGCATTTGATGGCTCTTCGATTGCGATGATGATGGTTGATCGAGACTTGGTGGTAACCTTTATTAATCAGTCCACTATGGATTTGTTTTCTGATCATGCGGCAGACTTTAAGGCGGTATTTCCTGAGTTCGACCCAAATAATATTGTTGGAACATGCATTGATATCTTCCATAAACATCCAGAGCATCAGCGAAAATTATTGACGGATGCATCACAAATGCCTTTCCGTACGGATATTTCTGTTGGGGAATTGAAGTTTTCATTAAGTGTTAGCATGGTGATGGATGCTAAAGGTAACCATGTTGGGAATGCTCTAGAGTGGGATCATGTAACGGAGGCGCGAACCAATACGGGTATTATGAATGCTCTTGATCGGGATCAGTCCATTGTAGAATTCAGCTTGGACGGGACAGTGCTTGCTGCCAATGAGAACTTTTTATCCGTAACAGGATATACGCTTCCGGAAATCACGGGCGAACATCACAGCATTTTTGTTAGTGAACGGGCGCGCACATCCCCAAATTATGCCAAGTTTTGGGAAAGCATGAACGCTGGGGAAACCATGAGCGGTGAATATGAATACTTTGGTAAGCAGGGTCAATCTATCTGGTTTAATGTTTCTTATACACCCGTTTTAGACGGTAATGGCAAAGTGTTTAAAATTGTAAATATAGCTAATGATGTAACGAGTATTCATAATGAGCGTGCACGTGCAGAAGCAGAGCTAGCAAGTCATGCAAAAGAACAAGAACTTGTGGTTTCAACATTGGCAAGTAGCCTTCAATCATTAGCCGAAGGCAACCTTAACAATACGATTGACCAGGCTTTTAACGGAGAATACGAAAAACTTCGTACGGACTTTAATAGTGCTGTGGTCAAATTGAATGGAACGATGGGTACGATTTTAACCAATGCGGTTGGTATCCAAACAGGTGCCGGTGAGATGAGCCAAGCTTCGGAAGATTTGGCAACCCGTACAGAAAATCAGGCGGCGGCTCTTGAAGAAACAGCAGCGGCCCTCGATGAGGTGACAGCAACCGTTCAACAAACTGCCAAATCTGCAGAAAAAGCAAATGATGTTGTGACGGTAACTCGAACGAATGCAGAAAAAAGTGGCGAAGTGGTTGAACAGGCCTTTAAAGCGATGAGTGAAATTAAAACGTCCTCAAATGAAATTTCCAAAATTATTGGTGTTATTGATGAAATTGCGTTCCAGACTAATCTTCTTGCTTTAAATGCAGGTGTGGAAGCGGCACGAGCCGGTGAAGCTGGGCGTGGGTTTGCCGTTGTTGCTTCTGAAGTTCGTGCATTAGCACAGCGATCATCTGATGCGGCTAAAGATATCAAAACTTTGATCACGACAAGTGGGAAACATGTTGAACACGGCGTTGATTTGGTTGAGGAAACTGGTAAAGCGCTGGGTGGTATTGTCGAGCATGTGGTGGAAATCAGTGATCTGGTTTCTGATATTGCGGCCTCGGCACAAGAGCAAGCAACAGGTCTTGCTGAAGTTAATACAGCTGTGAATGATATGGATAAAACCACACAGCAAAATGCAGCCATGGTGGAAGAGTCCACGGCGGCATGTCATTCACTCACTAATGATGCGGAAGAAATGACCGCGCTCGTACGTCAATTTGATATTGGTACGGGGGGTGCGCCGTCAGCCGCCAATGTTCAACCGATAAATAGCAGCACAGTTGCATCCAGAAATGCTGGATCACCAGTTGCAGAACAACAACAGCGGGCGGCGAGTTTCTTTGCCGCAAGTCAGGGCTCAGCCGCCTTGGATTTAGAACTGGATAGTGAAGAGGATAATGACTGGCAAGATTTCTAGCTGAGCATTAAACTACACTATCGAGATAACATTATTATACAGGGAATAATATGGAACGGGTACGTGTTCTAGTCGTTGACGACTCGCCAACAATGCGGGCGGTTGTCAAGATTGTATTGAAATCTGACCCGTCCATTGAAGTGGTCGGAGAGGCCGGTGATCCATATGAGGCCCGGGAAGAAATTAAACGCTTGAATCCAGATGTCTTGACTCTGGATATTGAAATGCCAAGGATGAGCGGTTTGCAATTTCTTGAAAAGATAATGAAACTACGCCCCATGCCAGTGATTATGGTATCTACCTTAACTCAAAAGGGGGCGACAGATACAATTGAGGCCTTGCGAGTTGGTGCGTTTGAAGGTGTTGGCAAACCAGTGAAGGGTGACTTTGTGAAAGCCTTGGCTCATTTACCTGAATTGATAAAAGCGGCGGCTAAGCATAAGCCAAAAAGTATGATTGAGCGACAAAGTAAAATGGGCGCTATCCAAAACTTTGCCCCAAATAATAAAGTGATTGCTGTGGGCGCATCTACGGGGGGGGTCGAGGCATTATTTACTCTTTTGTCTGGTTTTCCGAAAAATTGTCCACCGACCATTATTACTCAACATATGCCAGAATCTTTTTTGGTGACATTTGCCGAAAGATTAAACCGTTCCATAGAGCCTAGTGTTTCAACGGCGAGAGAAGGGGAAGCTCTAAAGCAGGGGCATGTTTATCTCGCGCCCGGGGGGTTGCATCATTTAGAATTGAAGGGTGGCCTCAATCCGGTGTGTCGTTTGTTGGCAAGTGAACCATTTTCTGGTCATCGTCCATCCGTAGATGTCATGTTTAATTCTGTGGCTAAAACATTAGGCACGCGGGCTGTTGGCATTATTTTGACGGGCATGGGGCGTGACGGCGCGCAGGGCTTGTTAAATGTTCGCGAGGCAGGGGGCCGGACCTTTGGCCAAGACCAAAATTCTTGCGTGGTTTACGGTATGCCAAAGTCAGCTTTTGATTTGGGCGCGGTTGAATCTGAGCTAGATATTGCGAAAATTTCAGCTGCAGCGTTGATGCTTTGTAATGTTAAAGCAAGGGCTGCTTAGAGATGCCGGCTTCTGCATTAAAAAAAGCTGTGAAAAAAAATATCCAGAATATTGTACAGGGAGACTATGCGGTCAGTAATGATCCTGAACGCATGTTAACTACGGTACTTGGCTCTTGCGTGGCAGTTTGCCTTTTTGACCCGGTTGCTCGTGTTGGCGGTATGAACCATTTTCTTTTGCCAGGTGGAGGCTATGCATCTTCGACTGCTAAATCCTGCGGTTTGAATATGATGGAACTGCTAATTAATGGTCTGCTCAAGAGTGGCGCGAAACGTGAAAATTTTCAGGCGAAGCTCTTTGGTGGCGCTCATATGATAGAAGGTCTAACCAATATTGGCTCTGAGAATGCTAAATTTGCACTGGATTTTTTAGATTATGAAAATATTTCGGTTGTTGGCAAAAGCTTAGGCGGTGATCGGGCTCGACGTGTTCGTTTCTGGCCAACAACAGGACAGGCTAGACAAAAGCTCATGGATCGTGCCGAAACGGTAAATGTAGAGAAAAGGGTAGTCAGAAAACCAGTGTTGGCTCCGGTGGAAAGCTCAGACTTGGAGCTATTTTAACGTCACTTTTATTATGGGTGTAAAACTGTAATACGGGATAAATTTCTGTTTTTTGGTCGTTCTCCCAGACACTTCAGTTTAAAACAAATCTAGATCGCCATCACGATCATCTGGTGCTGCGCAATTCGGTTCGGCATTCAGTAGGCGCCTTGCCATATCTTCTAGCTTTACCCTGTCAGCAGCAGCAAGGTCTGGGTATTCCCAACCGGCTGGCGTATCTTCGGATAAGGCATCTAGAAAATGAGCCAGACCTTCAATGCTTTGTGTAATATGGTCCAAGGCTTGCAGGTCCCGAATGGTTTCATCCGCACCGGTGGATGATGTGGCAATGAGTTTGCTGACAACAGTTTGCATGTGATGTGCCGAATCCGTCAGTGTACGGAGTTCTTTAGCGGCATTAGCCATAACCCGTGCACAAGAATACCCATCGGAACATTCGTCAGTCATTAGCTTTTTAGCAATTTGTGAACTCATGGTGTTGTCCAATGCAATTGGTAAGAATTAAATCTTGCCGATGACCCGTTCCATACAGGATTTAAGTTGAGGTACGGAAAAAGGTTTCTTAATAAAATTATTCATGCCGAGCTTAATTCCCCGTTGAACAAGACTGGGGTCATCGCTTCCTGTTAGCAAAATAAATCCGGTGCGTTTGGTGCTTGCATTCTCTCGCATAGATTTTAACAGATCAAGGCCACTCATGCCGGGCATGTTCATGTCAGAAATGACTAAATGGACAGGCGCTTTAGACAAGACCTCAAACGCAGCATCTCCTGTGGTTTCATAGGTAATGTTTTTGATTCCGATTTCTTCAAGCCCGTTAATAACGAGGCCGCGGCTTGTTGCCATATCGTCGACAACCATGATTTTTATTTGATCTTTAATAGACAATGTATTTCCCTTTAGTCTTTTAGTTTATATGTAGTGACGCCGTCTTTGATGAAGTTATTTATGGCAGAACCTGATAGTCGTTCGGAATGTCCAATATAAAGGTAACCTGGTTTTTCCAATATATCCCTATACCGCGTCCAAATTTTTTCCTGTGTTTCTTCATTGAAATAAATCACAGTGTTGCGGCAAAATATGATGTGAAACTTGCCCTTCATTGGCCAACTGGCCGCATTGAGGTTAAGCACCCGAAAGGCCACAAGGCTTTTCATTTGTGGGCTGACACAATAAGTCTTTTTTCCGCTTTGATCATCGAAAGATTCAAAGTGCTTTTCCCGCAATTTTGTAGGCATTTTTTGCATCAGAGCTTCACTGTAAAACCCTTTGCGCCCTTCCATAACCATTTTGCGGTCGATGTCAGAAGCAAGAATTTTAATATCGAAATTCTCTGCATTGGGCAGAAGGGATAAAATCACGGCCGCAATGGAATAAGCTTCTTGCCCATTGGAACAGCCTGCTGACCAAATACGTATTTTTTCTCCACGTTTAGCTTTTGCAATGAGTGGTGGTAGTGCGGTTTTAATCAGGTGCTCGAAATGATGCGGTTCCCGAAAAAAGCGAGTTAAGTTTGTTGTGAGAGCCAGCAATAATTCTTTACGTTCTTCCTTACCGGCTTCGCTTTCGACCAAGTTACAATAATCAACAAAACTGTTGAGTTGAAGGACCCGAAGCCGCTTCACCAAACGGGAATGAACGAGGGTCGATTTTTCATCACTTAAGAAAATACCGGCGTCAGTATCCATGATTTTTGCAATGCGCTCAAGTTCACGGTTGGCAAGAATAATTTTTGTGCTGCCTGCGGGGGGGTTTTCTATATTGTGTGCAACTGACACTTAGGCCGCCTCGCTTTCTACAAAGTTAGGTAAAATATTTTCAAGAGCTAATACGCTTATCATGCGCTCGTCGAGGGCAATAACGCCGCCAATGAAAGCATTGGCAACCTCGGAGGCCACATCGGGCGTTGGCTGAATAATATCATCTTGAACAGTTAAAATGTCAGAAACACTGTCCACTAGTAAACCGACAATTTGCGTCCCGATTTGGGTGATAATGATAACATGACGCTCTGATGGTTCTGTTTCTTTTATCTGAAGTCGTTTAGCAAGGTCGACAATCGGAAGAACAGAGCCGCGTAAATTAATAACGCCTTGAACATAATCCGGAGAGTTTGGTAAAATTGTTGCGGGTGTCCAGCCACGAATTTCGCGGATGGCCATGATATCAATGCAATATTCTTGTTCACCGATGCAAAATGAAATGAACTCATTACCATCAGTTGATCCGAAATGTTGTGCTTCTTCTGTCATGGTTTACTCCGCTGCTATTTGGGGTAGTTCGGGGCTTGGTGTGCGTTGCCCTGCTTGTTCTATGAGATGGTCAACATCAAGGATTAAGGCGATGCGCCCGTCTCCCAAGATGGTAGCTGCCGCAATACATGGTACATGCCCGTAATTAGTTTCGAGGCTTTTTATCACCACTTGTCTCTGGTCTTGGATAGTATCAACCAGTACCGCACTTTGAACGCCGTCGTCAGTCATAATGGATAAAACAACGCAATTATTAGTGTCTGTAGGCTCTTGTGTAAAGCCAAGTTCATGTCCGACATCAACAAGGGGAACAAATGTCCCGCGAATATTAATCACGCTATTGCTTCCCATCGGGTGAATATCCTCTGGTGATGGAATAAGGGTTTCAACAATGGAGGTTAAGGGTACGACGAGGGTTTGACCAGCTGTGGTCACGAGCATGCCATCCAATATGGCAAGGGTTAAAGGCAGGCTAATGGTGAAAGTAGAGCCTTTGCCTGGGGTGGAACTGATGACCACCCGTCCACCAATGCTTTGGATGGCACGTTTAACCACATCCATGCCAACACCCCGCCCAGACAGGGTTGAGATAGTTTCGACTGTGGAAAATCCTGGCATGAAGAGCAAGTTATCAATGTCACTATCACTTAAGTTAGCATCTTCTTGAATTAAATTTTTGTCGATCGCAATTTGTTTGACGCGTTCGCGGTTCACGCCAGCGCCGTCGTCTGAAACTTCAATGATGATTTTTCCGGAACGATGCGCGGCAGATAAGGTGACAATGCCTTCTTCAGGCTTGCCGTTTTCAACCCGCTTCTCAGGGCTTTCAATCCCGTGATCAACCGCGTTTCTGATCATGTGGGTCAACGGGTCTGCAAGTTTTTCAACAATCGTTTTATCGACTTCAGTAAACTCACCTTCTAGAACCAGCTTAACCGATTTTTCGGTGGCGCTTGCTGCCTTGCGGACAATTCTTGACATCCGCTGGAACAAAGGTTGTACGGGCTGGGCACGGATCGCCATGACACTTTCTTGAATGTCGCGGGTTAATTGTTTGAATTCGTCAAGCCCTGATGACACGGATGGATCTTGGGATAAACCAGCATCAACAACACATTCAGTGAGCATAGCTTGATTGATTACAAGCTCCCCGACCAAATTGATTAATCGGTCGACTCGTTCAAGGTTAATTCTAATGGTTGCGGGCGCGCCAGTGTTTGGTTTAGCGGTTTTGGTTTCAGTGTTTTTTTTTGTTTCTGTTTTTTTTACTTCTGGCTCAGGAGCTTTAACTTCTAGTGTTTCAGGCTCTATAGCGACTGGAGTAGGTTCAATTTCAAGATCCTCGAGAACAGGTAGCTCCGGTAGGGAAATGCCGCCGAGAGGAGTAATGATAAGCTCGCAATCGTCTTCCACAAATTCGAAGTTTTCGCGGACGTCTTCTTCTTCGTTCTCCGTGGTAAGTTCAATATCCCAAGAAAGGTACGAGCCTTCAGGTTCAAGGTCATCAAAATCCGGAAGGTCCGCGTGTTCACATGTGGTTTTCATGTCACCAAGAGAGGCAAGTGTTGCCAAAAGCCGTGCCGTTTCGTTTCCGTGAGCATACATTTTGGCCGTTGGCGTAAAGTGAATGCTAAACCCTGCGGCTTGTTGGTCATCCCCGTCGCCATCAAATCCGAAATCCATAACTAGGGGCTGAAAGCCCATGTCGTCCATGGATTGCGGTTCAAAATCTGGCATGGCAGTTTCAGTAGGTGTTTCTGCTGGCGCACCAATAAATCCAGCGAGGGTATCCATTAGTTTTTGTGACCGTTCTTCGTTGCAGCTTCCACCTTCGCGGGCGGCTTCTACCAAATCCATTAAAAGGTCGGATGATTGTAGCAAGACGGTTAAAACTTCTTTGGTGGCTTCTAACCGATCACTTCTGATTTCGTCCAAGGTATTTTCAAAAATATGCGCGAATTTTACCAGATCTGTAAGTTCAAAAGCGCCCGCTCCACCTTTAATTGAATGAACGGCGCGAAACACGCTATTAATTGTCTCGTCATCTCCCTCGCCATCATTCATAAGAATGAGACCGCTTTCCAAATCTTGCAACAGATCTTCACATTCTTGGAAGAAGGTCTGTTTTATGCTTTCCATTGTGTCCAAGGTATTGTCTCCGGTTTGGGGTTTAAGCCGCCACTCTATGAATGGCATTGACTAATTTGGCTTTATCAAATGGTTTGACAATCCAGCCGGTTGCGCCAGCGCTACGGGCGCGTTGTTTTAGTTCGGCGGAGCTTTCTGTGGTCAGCACTAATATTGGCACTGCCCGCAATGCATCCATCTTACGTACGCCTTCAATGAGGCCAAACCCGTCCATGACAGGCATGTTGATATCTGTGATAATCACATCCGGCATATAACCATCCAGAGCATCAAGCCCTTGCTGTCCATCTTCAGCGAGGGTGACATCAAATCCGGCGTCAGATAGTGCAAAATTAAGCATATCGCGCATGGTGCGACTATCGTCAATGGCAAGAATACTCAGGGACATTATACGGTCTCCATTTCGTTAAATACATCTACGCTGAGGCCAAATGTTTCTAGGCCTGCAGTAAATTTTTCGGAACTTTCGGTGATTTCAAATCCTTGACCTTCTTTGCCCCATGTTTTGGCGGCAGCAAGCAAAACTTGCAAACATTGTGCGCCTAATCGGTCAACCTGAGCGGCACAAATGTGAACGGTTTGCCCGCGAACGGCTTGTAAGGCGTCTTTTAAGGGTTTTGCGGCGGTTAAATCTAGAATTTGCGCTAGCTCGATCGTGGTGGCGGTGTCTTTACTCACGTTTTCCCCTCAAAATAATGAATATAATCAGCCTCCATTGGTAGGCTTTGAAGGCTAAGAATATGTTAACAATGTTCAGAAGCACTTAAATTTAGAGGAATTCTATTCGGGGCTATGAATTTTGCAGCTGTATCCTTATATAAAGTGGCTAGTACGAAGTGCAAATGAGGTAGAAATTTATGGGATCAACGGCAAATATTATTTTGGCTGGGGGGTGTTTTTGGGGAATGCAAGCCCTGTTTCGCCGAGAGTCCGGGGTAATGTCTACTCGTGTTGGCTATAGCGGCGGCCTCGTAGATAATGCCACATATGACATGGTTAAACGCGGCACTACAGGCCATGCTGAAGCCATCGAGATCACATATGATGCTGATGTATTATCCTTTCGAGATTTGTTGGCTCTTTTCTTTCAAATTCATGACCCAACCACGGCAAATCGCCAAGGTGGCGATATTGGTAGCCAATACCGCTCTGCCATTTTTTATACAAATGAAGCGCAAAAAGAGATCGCCGCACAAACGGTCAAAGATGTTGAAGCCTCGGGTCTATGGCCTGGTAAGCTTGTGACAGAAATTACACCGGCAGGCGCGTTTTGGCCTGCAGAGGAAACCCATCAAGATTATCTGGAGCGTTATCCGGATGGATATACTTGCCATTTCCCAAGGCCGGGGTGGAAATTACCCGCGCCGACCAAATCATGATTCCACCTGTCTTTGACAACACATATACGGGCTTGCCACCTTCCCTATTTGCACAAGTAAAGCCAGACAAGCTTTCACGCCCTACACTTATTCTACTTAACCATGCCTTGGCGGGGGAAATGGGACTAGATAAAAAGTGGCTGACGTCACCAGACGGCTTCGCCATGTTAAGTGGGCAAAAAATGCCTGAAGGTGCGGACCCTATTGCTATGGTGTACGGGGGGCACCAATTTGGACATTGGTCTGGACGTTTGGGGGATGGTCGGGCCTGTTTACTTGGAGAGGTGACAGGGCCTGACAAATCCCGCCGTGACATTGTCCTCAAAGGATGCGGCCCAACGCCCTATTCCCGTCGTGGGGACGGTAAATCTGCCCTCGGGCCAGTTTTACGAGAGTATATCGTCAGTGAAGCAATGGCAGCTTATGGTGTGCCAACGACACGGGCGCTGGCAGCTATTTCTACAGGCGAAAATGTACGCCGTGAGCAAAGCTTGCCAGGCGGTATTTTGGCTCGTGTCGCTCAAAGCCATGTCCGGGTTGGCACATTCCAATATGTATACGCGCAAGGAAATATTGAAGTGTTAACAGAACTGGCGGACTATGTGATTGCGCGTCATTACCCTCAAGTGAGCGTAGGTAAGAACCCGTATCAGCAATTATTAGCCAGAATTATTGAGGGACAAGCAAGTCTTGTGGCAAAATGGATGGGGCTTGGGTTTATTCATGGTGTGATGAATACAGATAATATGCAAATCGCAGGCGAAACGCTGGATTATGGCCCTTGTGCCTTTATGGATAGCTTTCACCCACAAACCGTTTTTAGTTCGATTGATCATCAAGGGCGATATGCTTGGGGTAATCAGCCACAAATGGCCTTGTGGAATTTGACACAATTGGCACAGGCTTTTACGCCCTTATTAGATACAGATGAAGATAAGTCCGCAAAATTGGC
>JAJRSG010000077.1 GCA_024278915.1 Alphaproteobacteria bacterium | reverse complement strand
TGTTTGTTTTGGCGCGAACGCAGAAATAATATCCATACCGAATCATATAATGGCATCGATTAAGGATGGGTTAAGCATATTTGTTTATGTCTCCTTCATATGAACGGACTTCTAAACGCATCGAAGGATACGATGTTTGCTTTCCTATCTGCCAAACTCCCTGCGGAGAATGGTGACACGAACGCATCTTCACCTTCCCCGACACTTCAAGTTGAAAGTGACTGGCAAGAGCTGGGCGCTAAAGAGCTGACGGCTCAAGAAAATATTTTTTCAAGCTTAGTTGATCAACTTTCCTTAACCACCCAAGAAGGAAATAATGAAGCACCGCCAAATAAAAATGATGAGGCACCAGCAAATGAAAAAAACCAACAAAATGCTTCTACGCCTAAAAACGCCCTAGCTGGCAACACTGCACTTTTACTTACAAATTCTTCTTCACCATCTCTCGAATTTGCCGCCGCCCCATCCCGTTTAAACTTAGCAGATCAACCGAATACTGAAATTACCTTTACCTCACCGAATTCGGGTTATGCCGAATTTGACATTACGATCACACAACAAGAGGAAATCCTGCGCGCACCAGAGCTGCCCCCCCTTCCCCCTGCGCCAACAAAAAGGTCACCAATCATTCATAGCGGCGACAACCTTCCCACCCAAAACAATGAAATTGAACTGATAAATGCTTTGACTGGTGAGACACGCAGCGACACACAGTTTTTTTCAGAGGTAGAGCAATTCATCAATGACCATATAGAACTGGGCACTGAAAGCATCAAACTAAGCGAAGAAGATACTCTCACACTTGCAGCGAACACAACTCCCACCTTCGATGAAAAGAATTTGCCTATCGACAACACACTAAAAAGCACACCAACTGCTTTACCTTTAGTCGCACAAAATGACACCGATGAGTTTATTGTCCCAACATCTGACTCCGTAACACTCGGACAGGGCTTAGTTAGTCAGGCGCCTACCAGCCTATATACGTCGCCAAAACAAACCTTTAACGGCATTCCGTTACAGGAAAATGTTGCAGAACAAGATAATGCGGCTATGGCAAGGGTGTTATCCAGAACGGCACAGGCAACAGCCTCTGTAAATACAATCACTAAAGAGACAGCCAAACCAAACATCTTCGCAGAGAATATAGATCCTGTCGTAAGTCAACGCACTCCAGATGGGGCTTTACCTGTACAAGAACCTATTTTAGCAAACCCCACCACTTCGCAAGACGTATTATTGGCAGCGAACACTATTTTACCCGTTAGCCAATTAGCAAGCACGGATACTGAGGCACCTAAAGTTAACAACAGCTCTCAAACACAATCAATATTGCCAACTTTCGAACCAGCAAATACGAACTCACAAGGCAGCACTTCTCAAAACCCAGAGCAAGCACCACCCAAACAACAACCAAACCAAGTCACCAATATTTCCTCCGTAAACACAAGTGCGACGCCCGACGTAACATTAAGTGCAATAATAGAAACGCCGCAAATTTCACCAGAAACCAAACCCTTAGAAACCGCATCTACGGCGGCATCCCCTAGCGGGACAGGTAAATCACTTGGTGCTCCCCCTCCTGTTACCTCCCACATAGCTGTGCAACAAGTAGGTGAAGCCATCCTGCGTCAGACAGATAAAACTGGCGACATTGTCATTCGGCTAGATCCTGCAGAACTTGGTAAAGTCAACATCACATTTACCTTTGACAAGGCCGGCACGGTTAATGCCCATGTCGTTGCAGATACGGCAAGTACAACAGCTGTATTACGAGACCGCTCGGATATCTTAAGCGCACATTTAAAACAAAGTGGGTTTGAAAATGTCAATTTAAGTTTCGACACAAACAATTCAGACCAAAACCATAAAGGCTTTGGTTCACAATTTTCAAATCAAAGTCAATCACAACAAAGCACATCCAATACAAAATTTTTCGACATCGTAGAGCAAGACCGAAAAAGCCCATTATTACGAACACCTGAAAACCCGCAACGGGCGGCCCAAACAAATGGTCCGTTGGATATGAAGTTATAGGAGGTCATTATGGCTATTACTGAGACTGTAAATTTACTTAAGAACCAAGCTTCAACGGCGGTTAAAGACAAGCTACTTACGCTTAATAAAACTAATAAAGCTAAGGAGGGTGATGGATCCACACAAGTTGATACAACGGCGGAGACAAATGCTGATAGCTCCCTTGAAGATGCAGCGGCACAATTTGAAACTTTTTTAACTTTGCTAACTGCTCAAATCGAAAATCAAGATCCGCTTGCCCCCCTTGACTCCACACAATTTGTAGATCAACT
>JAJRSG010000076.1 GCA_024278915.1 Alphaproteobacteria bacterium | reverse complement strand
TAGTTGTTGCCATTCTCTCGGCAAGTTCATGGTTGTTATAAGTCGCTGGTGTGAACTCTTTATCACGAACCGTTACAATTGGTAATTTATCCTCAGGCAAGCCTGCAACACGTCCAAGCCCGTCAGCAATCCGTTTTATCGAATTAATCGTGTTCATCCGAACACCGTCTTTGTAAGAACGTAAAGTAAGCTGCAATTTAACTTCGTCAGAGATAATATTGTGTTTCAAACCACCATGTATGGATCCAACAGTCAGTACTGCAGAGTCCAAAGGAGATGTTTCACGGGAAATAATTGTTTGGAAAGCCATCACCATTTGCGAAGCCAAAACAATTGGATCCTTCGTTGTTTGAGGATAGGCACCATGCCCGCCAATACCACGTACAGTAATGTCCACAGAATCGACATTAGCTAACGCGTAACCAGGTACAATACCAACTTTTCCAGCCGCCAAGGATGCATTATCATGTAGGGCTAAATTATAATCAGGGCGCGGAAATCTCGTAAACAACCCGTCTTCCAACATCATATTGGCGCCTAAGCCTAATTCTTCAGCAGGTTGGAGCATAAGAACCAATGTACCAGACCAGTTCTTTTTCTCATCTACCAATTTCTCAGCCGTTCCAATTAAAACGGTCATATGGATGTCATGACCACAAGCGTGCATGGCAGGTTTTTGAATGCCATCCCGGTTTGCGGTGATCACCTTACTCGCAAATGGCAAGTTTGTTTGTTCAATAACGGGTAGCCCGTCCATATCTGCACGGATCAGAACAGTTGGCCCATCCCCATTTTTCATAACGGCAACAACCCCCGTGCCACCGACATTCTCTGTTACGTCAAACCCCATTTTTTCAAGCTTGCCCGCCAGAAGTTTTGCCGTATTTGTTTCCATCAATGACAGTTCAGGATTTGAATGTAAGTGTTTGTACAATTGCATTAAATCTTCTGCATTTGCTGCATTTGATACAGAAATAGAAGACATTAACACTGCGGCAGTGAGCAAAAATTTATGCATATTATTCATCCTTAAATGTGGAAGTAGATTCGGACACCAGCCATATAAGGCTTGCATAAGCGGCAACGTTTTGTGCCATGTCTTCCGGGTTGATTTTATCAAATGTATCGTCGGGCGTGTGGTGTAAGTCAAAATAGTCCGTACCGTCCTGATTAAAACGAATAGTCGGAACACCTTCTGCACTTAGGGGTATTATATCTGGCCCTCCAGTACTTTCCCCCTCTAATAATTCGATAGCTAGAAATTTAAATTCGGGAGCCATAGCGCGGATCGTTGTGTGATTAACTTCACCCATGCCCGTTTGCATGCCGTATATCTTCCCAGCACCAAAGTCCGATTCGGTTGCTAATACATGTCGCTCCAGATCAGTGAATTTATGAGCTTTAGCATATGCAAATCCGCCTTTAAGGCCGATTTCTTCAGACCCGAATAAAACAACCCTGATGGTTCTTTTAGGTTGCAAACCAGATTGCATAAGAACTTGTGCTGCCCCCATAACAATCCCGACACCTGCGCCGTCATCGATTGCGCCTGTTCCAAGGTCCCACGAGTCTAAATGCGCTCCAATGAGAATAATTTCTTCAGGATGCTCCGTACCAATAATTTCACCCATAACATTGCCTGATGTTTTTGGTCCTGTAGATTTGGCTCCTAATTTCAAATTAATAACAACGTCTTCTCCTGAAGCGAAAATTCTATCAAGTTGGTCTGCATCTGGCGCAGATAATGCGCCAATAGGTATTTTTTTGATGGCTGGATCATAAGCCATTTGCCCAGTATGTGGGAATCTATGAGAATCAGTACCAACAGACCGGATCAAAACAGCGATTGCCCCCCGTTTGGCCGCTTCTGTCGCCCCATTACGTCTCTTCATATTTGCGGGGCCATATCCGGCACCATTTTTTGTTCGTTCCATTTTACCGGTAATGTAAACAATTTTTCCATCAAGCCCGCCTTCAGGTGCAGATTTTAGGGCTTCAAAGTCCTTAAAATAAACAACTGGTGCCTGCACACCACCTTCAGGTGTCCCAACAGAACCCCCAAGAGCTGTCACAAACAAATTCTGATTTGACGGAGAAACGATACGTGCACTTTCAACCCCGCGCTCCCATCCATCAATGGTGAAAATTTCAGTTTTGATATTTTTAAAGCCCAAATCGGAAAACTTATGTTCAGCCCATTTTCTAGCTAATGCTTCATTTTCGGAACCTGCTTGTCTTGCACCGATTTCAGTGGTTAAGGATTGTGTAATTTCGTACCCGTGCAGACCTGCCAAAGCAATGTCTGATAATGTTTTCAACTCGGGGCTACTAGCAACCAGTTTTTTTGCGACAGCTTCAGACTGGCTAGAATGGGAATCAGAATTACTCGTTTCTGTTCCACAGGCACCAAGGGCAAGAGCAAGGCTTAACGCGCCAACAAGCTTGAAATTTATCATATTTAATCCCTAAATTACGACTACTTATAAGAACATCATAAACAGGAGTGCTATCACCGCAAGAAAATTCTGGGAGCAATTCGCCCAAAACGAAATTCCATTGTTGGTAAATTCATCTTGCAAAGTAAAATATTTAGGCGCAATTTACAAATTCACAAATAGCATGAATTCATTAGGGGGCTTTATGTCATTTTCTAAAAGCTTATTTCAAATGTTCACGGCAACTGCATTTTGCTTAGGCGTCAATGCATGTGCGCCGAGCGAACCTGAAAGGCCTTCCAGCAATAGTGTGAAAATTTCAGCAGCCGATATTGGCCACCGAATTGAACAGCTGGCTTCAGATGAATTTGAAGGACGAGAACCCGGTACTAAAGGCGGGCAGCTCGCAAGCCAATATGTAGCAGATGAAATGAAAGCTGCAGGTATTGAACCTGCTGGCAATAATGGAACTTATTTCCAACCTATCACCTTAACCAGAACAACGGTTGTGGATGGGTCATTCATGAAAATTGGCAAAGACGACAGCGAGCCAACTCAATATACATTTCAAGAAAACACAGTTTACTGGACCAAAAGATATCAGGATTCTGTGAACGTAAAAGACAGTGAACTTGTCTTTGTTGGGTACGGCATTGTTGCCCCTGAATATGGTTGGGATGATTATGCAGGTATAGATGTCAAAGGGAAAACCGTAGTCATGTTTGTTAATGACCCTGGCTTTGCGACCAAAGACGAAAACCTGTTCAATGGCAACTCGATGACCTATTATGGTCGATGGACATATAAATACGAAGAAGCGGCGCGACAAGGTGCTGCTGCCGTCTTGATTGTTCATGAAACAGAACCGGCATCTTATGGCTGGGGTGTTGTATCTGGAAGTTGGTCAGGTGCCCAAATTGACTTGGTTAGGCCCGATAAAGGTGCCTCTCGCGCCCTACTAGAAGGATGGTTATCGATTGATGCTTCCAGAGCGCTATTTACTGAAGCGGGAATGGACTTTGATACCATGAAGCACGAGTCTGCACAGAAGGGCTTTAAACCTGTTCCAATGGGAGGCTTAAGCCTAAATGCAAGAATCAACAACAAAATTGAAACCTCAGAGTCTCGGAATGTCGCCGGGGTAATTAAAGGCACCAAACACCCTGACGAATACATATTATATATGGGACATTGGGATCACCTCGGTAAAATAGACGTGAAAGAGGGCGAAGACGGTATTTATAATGGCGCTGTTGATAATGCGACGGGTACTGCAGTAATCTTGGAAATTGGCGAAGCATTCGCACAGGCACCGACTGAACGATCAGTCATTATCCTAGCCGTTACAGCGGAAGAATCCGGTTTACTAGGATCTGCTTACTACGCAGAAGAACCGATTGTTCCACTTTCAAAAACAGTCGCCGGCATAAATATTGATGCCATTGGCCCAATCGGGCGCACAAAAGACATGATCGTTGTTGGCTTTGGGGCTTCGGAGTTAGATGATCGCCTAAAAGATATTCTTGATAAAAAAGACATGTATATTAGGCCAGACCCAAAACCTGAAGCTGGGCATTATTATCGGTCTGACCACATTAGTTTGGCCAAAAAAGGCGTACCAATGCTCTATGCTGACGGCGGGATAGATCATGAGGTCAACGGCATGTCTTATGGAGAAGCTTTTGTCGACAATTATGTAAAAGAGCGCTATCACAAACCTTCAGACGAATATGATCATAGTTGGGACCTTACTGGCATAGAACAAGTCAGTAATATTTTCTATGAATTGGGTCGCGAAATGGCCAATAGCCGTGATTGGCCAAATTGGTACGAAGGTGCTGAATTCAGAGGCTTACGTGACGAAATGATGAAATAAACACCGTTTCTAAGTTTCATTTTCACTTACGATAAGATTACAAAATTTTAATGCGCTTTAGGGGTGAATTTGGTAAACCATCGCGCATATTAATGTAGATATACAAACAACAAAAATAATTTGAATTATTGGGGACCCTCGATGCGTACATTATTAAAAGCCGTAAAATACGGCACATACACGACTATTTTATCTATGGGTGTGTTATCTCTTGGAAACCAAGCATTCGCAGATGGTCCTGCAGGCAGCAAGAATGATCAAGCTGCCAAATTTAGACAACTTGGTACAGAACTGCCTACCCCGAACATTTTTAGAAATGCTTCAGGCACACCTGGCCCTGCTTATTGGCAACAACAAGCGGATTATAAAATCAATGTATCTCTTGATGAAGACAAAAAACAAATTAGCGCTTCGGAAACCATCACCTATACAAATAATTCGCCTGACACGTTAAACTATTTATGGGTTCAGTTGGATCAAAACCGTTTTGCTGAAAATAGTGTTGCTCTCCTCAGCGAAACAGCTGCCTCTGCAGGTACGCGAAGAGATAAAGCTGGAAAAGGCGATTCCCTTAGCTACAACGCAATGCGTCGCATGCAAGCTTTTGCCGATGTTGAGCATGGCCACCAAATTGTATCCGTAAAAGCAGCAAATGGCAGTCCTTTACCCTATATTATCAATGACACAATGATGCGTATTGACTTGCCAGTTCCTCTATCTCCTGAAGCAAAAACCGTGTTCAGCATTGATTGGAAATTCAACATTATTGATGAAGGGGCAATTGGCGGGCGTGGTGGTTATGAACGTTTCGCGGATTCTGACACATATATCTATTTTCTGGCACAATGGTTCCCGCGAATGGCGGCCTATACAGATTACACAGGTTGGCAACATAAACAATTCTTAGGGCGTGGTGAATTCACTCTTGAATTTGGCGATTATGACGTAAGTATCACAGTCCCGGCAGACCACATCGTTTCTTCTACAGGCGTATTACAAAACCCACGGCAAGTCCTAACGGCAACACAACGCAAACGCTTGGCAGAGGCTACATCAACACGACAAGTATTCGTTGTTACGCCAGAAGAAGCCTTAGAAAACGAAAAAAGCAAAGCCAAAGGAACAAAAACTTGGCGTTTCAAAGCAAAGAATGTAAGGGATTTCTCCTTTGCCAGTTCCCGTAAGTTCATTTGGGATGCATTGCTACATGAACAAGACAGCAAAGACATGCCTACCGTTAAGGTAATGTCATTTTACCCAAATGAAGCGGAGCCGATTTGGTCAAAATACTCATCCCAAGCCGTAGCACATACATTGGATGTCTATTCACGTTTCACTTTTGATTACCCCTACCCGACAGCCCAGTCTGTCAACACATGGGAACGGGGCGGAATGGAATACCCGATGATTAGCTTCAACGGTTACCGCCCAAGTAAAGATGAGAAGTCAGGTAAAATCACATATTCCCGTGGTATTAAACACTCCTTGATTGGCGTCATCATCCACGAAGTTGGGCATAATTACTTCCCAATGATCGTAAACTCTGACGAACGTCAATGGACTTGGATGGATGAAGGATTAAATAGCTTTGTAGAATATTTAGCAGAATATGAATGGGAAGAAGAATTTAATATTCTAGGTGGCTCTGCCAACCCAATGGACGTTATTCCCAACTATATGCAGAGCACCGGTCAAGTACCAATTATGACGCAATCAGATTCAATTTTAAAATTTGGTCCGAATGCTTATTCCAAACCCGCAACCGCTCTTAGCGTATTACGCGAAACCGTAATGGGACGAGAATTATTTGACCACGCATTTAAACAATATGCGCGCCAATGGAAATTCAAACGCCCGACCCCTGCAGATTTTTTTAGAACAATGGAAGATGCATCAGGTACTGATTTAGATTGGTTCTTCCGTGGATGGTTCTTTGGAACTAATTATGTGGATATGGGTATAACCAGTATCCGTGAGTACACAATTTCAACGCAAGATCCAGATACCGAATTTGGTAAAAATAGAGATGAGTATTGGCGCGACCATCCTGAATCGATCACACAAATTCGCAATCGTGAAGAAGGACGAGAAACCCGCGTATCCCGTATCGAATCTATAAACGATATGTATAATGAAAAAGACAAATATACAGTCACGAATAAAGACCGCAACAAGCACCAAAAATTTCTTGATGGGCTCAAAGACTGGGAACGAAAAGCCTATGATCGTGCGATCAAAGACGGACAATTTATCTATTTTGTAGACTTTGAAAATGTCGGTGGGTTGGTCAGCCCACTTCCGTTGACAATCCATTATGAAGACGGTGCAACTGAAGACCTAATGATTCCGGCTGAAATTTGGCGCCGTAGTAGCGTATCCGGTCAAATCACAAAGTTGATCGTCAGAGACAAGAAAATTGTTTCCATCGACCTTGATAACTTACACCAGACTGCCGACGCTGACTTTAGCAATAACAGTTTCCCTGCGAAAATTTATAAATCCCGTTTGGAAATATATAAAGGTAAAAACAAAGCCAAAAACCTTATGGCTGATATGTTGGTCGAGTTAAAAGGCGAAGACAAAGATGACACGGCGAGCGAAGACAAAGCCGTTCCTTTAACCCCGAGCAGCCCTAAAAATGCGCAACCAACATCTGGTGAAGACAAAGAGCTTAGCAAAGAAGAGAAATCCATGATGAAACGCTTGTTGAAAAAGCTTGCAGAGTAATTTTGGGCATATAAATGCGAAACATACAACGACGAAAATTTCTCTATGTCGGCCTTATGGGGCTAGCGGCATCTTCAATGCCACTCTCGGCTCTTGCCCATCGTCGTAAACGAGCCGTAAGTACAATCGAGTGGGATACAAGCAAAAAATTATTGCAGGTAACGCATGAATTGCACTTACATGACGCTGAACAAGGGTTGAACAGATTAGGTAAAATTGCAAATCCTGACCTATCACCTTTGCGTGCTCGCGCACAACTTGCCCTTTATGTGCAAGAGCATTTTAAAATTTCAGAACAAAATGGAAAGAACATCCCTCTTGAAATTATTGGTGCCGAAGTGGATTCTACCTATGTCTACATTTATCAAGAGGTAGAGCTTCAACATGTGCCACAAAAACTACAAATTAAAAATTCAATTTTGCAGGACATTTACATTGACCAAACAAACTTGGTCAATGTCATTCTAGGTGAAGATTTAAATTCACTGATCTTTGTCGCAGGCGATAAAGCAAAACAGATATAATCTGCAAAATATAGCTTGCTAAACATTGTTTTCGAGCCGATATTTAAAACATGATTACTGTACACCATTTAAACAACTCTCGTTCCCAACGTGTTCTATGGCTGTTAGAAGAGCTAGGTCTCGACTACAAAATCAAACACTATGCACGTGACCCAAAAACGGGACGCGCTCCTCTGAGTTTAAAAACGGTTCACCCCTTGGGCCGTTCTCCTGTCATTACCTACAAAGACAAAACCATTGCCGAAACTGGGGCCATTATTGAATATATTATCCGTGAACATGGTGGAGGAAAACTAATCCCACCTGTAGGTACAGACGCTTTCGATAATTACGTGCATTTTTTACATTACGGCGAGGGTTCGGCGATGTTCCCACAGTTATTACTTTTGTACACATCGTATTTAGGTGAAGCTGCGGCTCCTTTACTTCCCATCATCAATCAAGAGATGAAAACTCATTTTGATTATATCGAGTACCATTTAACCGGACATACTTATTTTGCTGGTGACGAGATTAGCGGTGCCGACATCCAGATGGTTTTCCCCCTCGAAGCCGCCAAATCACATGGTAGATTATTAGGGTATTCTGCCTGTATTGACTTTGTTGACCGCATGCAAGCCAGGCCCGCATATTTGCAGGCTCTCAAACGTGGCGGGCACTATGATTATGGGCCCAAAGTTTAAACTCAGATGGTTGAAAACCTAAACCCTTTCCACCTTGCCCTTCCCATGAAGAACAAGGAAGAGACGCGCGTTTTCTATCAAGATATGTTTGGCGTTATGATTGGGCGAGAAGCTGAAAAGTGGATCGATTTTGACTTTTTTGGGCACCAAGTTTCATTCCACCTTAAACCTGAGGCCCTTGATACAATTGAAACCAATCAAGTTGACGGTAAAACCGTACCCGTCCGACATTTCGGCGTTATCCTTCCATGGAAGGATTGGCATAAACTAGCCGAATATTTAAAGGAAAATGACATTGAATTTATTATTGAGCCATATATTCGTTTTGAAGGAAAAACAGGCGAACAAGCGACCATGTTTTTCCTTGATCCAAGCGGCAACGCCCTAGAGTTCAAGTCTTTTAAAGACGCAAGTCAAATATTTGCAAAATAAGGTGTGTATTTATTTGCAAATGTCGATTTTAGCACCTTTTCAAACTAGTTCGAGTAGTCTAGTAACCCCGTAAACATTGGGAATCAAAATTCTATTTTATGCCTTATGGGCAGTAAAATTCACACTCTTCTTAAAGGGGATAAATTGTGAGCATGGCATTACCGCAAGACACTGGCGTAAATTCGAACCGAGGCCTCAATATTCCGGGGTTTGAGCAACACCATGATTTCCATTGGAATTGGACACCTGCCAAGTTTTATGAAAAAGCCATTACACGTGGCGAAGGTAAAGTCGCTGAAGGCGGTGCCCTCGTCGTAAAAACCGGTCTACACACGGGTCGTTCTGCAAATGATAAATTTGTCGTCCGCGACGAAGAAACCGAAGATACAGTTTGGTGGGATGGCAATGCGCCTATGACCCCAGAAAAATTCGCCGTTTTACGCGAGGATTTTTCAGCACACATGGAAGGCATGGAATTATATGCTCAGGACACATTTGGCGGTGCCGACCTAGACCACCGTGTATCCGTTCAAATTGTAACCGAATATGCTTGGCACGGCTTGTTTGTTCACCATTTGCTACGTCAACCCAATGCAGAAGAATTAGCAAATTACCAAGCTGAATTCACGATCATTAATCTTCCTAGTTTTAGAGCAGACCCTGCACGCCACGGTACAAATTCAAAAACAATTATTGCCGTCAACATGAGCGAGCGTCTCGTTTTAATCGGTGGAACCTCTTATGCAGGTGAAACAAAGAAATCCGTATTTAGTATTTTGAACTATTTGTTACCTGCAAAGCGGGTAATGCCAATGCATTGCTCTGTTAATGTTGATGACAATGATAATGCTGCTGTATTTTTTGGTCTATCCGGCACAGGGAAAACAACTTTATCTGCCAACCCTGATCGCACACTGATTGGTGATGACGAACATGGATGGTCAGAAAACGGCCTATTTAACTTTGAAGGCGGTTGTTACGCCAAAATGATTAAATTATCAGAAAAGGCTGAGCCAGAAATTTTCGCCACAACTAAAATGTGGGGAACTGTACTTGAAAATGTTGTTATGAACGAAGATAGCCGTACTCTTGATTTAGATGACGGTAGCTTAGCGGAAAACTCTCGTGGTGCCTACGATCTTACAGCCATACCTAATGCCAGCCCGACGGGACGTTGCGGGCAACCAAACAATGTCATCATGCTAACCGCGGATGCATTTGGTGTTTTACCTCCAATTTCACGCCTAACCCCTGCTCAGGCAATGTATCACTTCCTTTCTGGTTACACGGCCAAAGTTGCTGGCACAGAAAAAGGGATTACGGAACCAACAGCAACTTTCTCGGCTTGTTTTGGCGCTCCATTTATGCCCCGTCACCCTGCCGTTTATGGTGAGCTTTTGCGGGACCTTATTGCTGAGCATAATGTAGGATGTTGGTTAGTAAATACAGGTTGGACAGCTGGGCCATATGGCACAGGTTACCGTATGCCGATCAAAGCGACACGCGCGATGTTAAACGCAGCTTTGGACGGAAGCTTGAATGCTGCCGAATTCAGAATTGATGAAAATTTTGGCTTTGAAGTACCGGTTTCAATCCCCGGTATTGATGATGCGTTATTTAATCCTCGCGCCACGTGGAGTGATGAAAACGCTTATGACGAACAAGCTCAAAAACTTGTTTCCATGTTCATCCAAAACTTTGCCAAATTTGAAAACAATGTCAGTGAAGATGTTCGAGCGGCCGCCCCTAAAAAAGCGTAAATTAAACTTTATGCTCTTGTCGGCACTTCTTTGAAACGACCAGTTTCATCGGCAAACATCAATTTCCCCTGAATAATGCTAAAGTATGAGCCAAGTAACGATAATTTGCCATCCTTGACAGCTGCTTCAACAAAAGGAAATGTCATTAGATTATCCAAAGATTGAAGCACTCCCGAAAATTCCATTTCGGTCTGACAAGTTGTGGCACATGCTCCATCTGCTTTAAATGCCGGATCCAATCTCTCATAAGCTTTATCCAAAAGGCTTATCCACGGGCCAATAAATTCCGTTTCATCAGTTTTGCCAAGACCATCAAGATAGGCAGCAATACCGCCGCAACTTTCATGCCCCATGACAACAACGGCATCCACTTGCAACACCACCACGGCATATTCAATTGTGGCACTGGCACCATGTACACCATTCTGGTCATCAAATGGTGGTACAATATTAGCAACATTACGAAGTGAAAACAGTTCTCCCGGATGGGCATTAAAGATGGCCGTTGGATTTATTCGGCTATCTGCACAAGTAATCACCATAGTCTTCGGATACTGCCCTTCGGTACCAAGTTGGGAATATTCTTCCTTTTGCTTGCGGTAAGTACCCTTGCGAAACTCATGGTACCCAGAAACAAGATTTTGTTTCCACGCAGGTAAATTATCACTATTGATCATTAAAGAGCACCATAACCTATTCCGGGTGTTAAACGTAAAATTTGTCCGGGTTTATTTAAAATTACATATATTGCGCCGTCTGGGCCAATCGTTACATCCCGCACACGGCCTTTATCTTTTAGCAGAATTTGTTCACTAACATATTCTCCATCTCGTAACTTGATTAGTCTCAATTCTTTATACTTTAACGCCCCGGCTAATAAATACCCATTCCATTTACTAAACATTTCGCCGCTAATTACATCAAGCCCACAAGCGGCAATTGATGGTGTCCATTGGCTGATGGGTTGCTCCATTCCTTCCATATTCGTATAAGGTGTCAATTCGGTACCGCTATAGTTCCGTCCATAACTGATAACTGGCCATCCGTAGTTGGCACCGCTTTTAATTAGATTTAGTTCATCACCCCCTTTGGGCCCGTGCTCCGTTTCCCATAGTCTTCCACCTGTAAATACCAACCCCTGTGGATTACGGTTGCCATAGCTAAAGATAGAAGGATATGCATCAGTTTTATTTACAAACGGATTGTCTTTTGGCACTGTTCCGTCTCGCATAAGACGGTGAATTTTACCGTTCGGGCGCGTAATATCTTGTGCCATATCCTTTCGACCGCGTTCACCGACCGAGAAAAACATATGGCCTTTATCATCAAATGTTATCCGACTGCCGTAATGGTGATGGGTTTTAATATAGTGCTCAGGCTGGGCCGCAAATAGCACTTGCTCATCTTGCCATTTTCCGTCTTTGATATGACCTCGGACAATTTTGGTCATGTTCAAAACAGCACCAGTCTCCAATTGATGGGAAAAACTCAGGTAAACCCATTTATTCATTTCGTAATCAGGATCAATCGCAACATCTAATAGCCCGCCTTGGCCTTTGCTATTTACCTTCGGAATACCATCCACCGGTGCCATGGATAATTTTCCATCTATAATTTGATAAAGGTCACCGCGTTTCTCAGTTAACAAAGCAGTATTTTTTCCCGTAAACACTAAACTCCAAGGGGTATCCAAATCATCCATCCAGATATTTGTATTGATCAAATCATGGCTGGCTTGATTGGCCTGTGTCGCCGCTTTTGTTTTTTTCTGACCGGTGCTGGTAATAAAAGTATGTAGCGCGCTAATATCTTCGTTCGTAAGTTGATCTTTAAAAGCCGGCATGCCAACGTCTGCATTACCATTCTTGATTAAGTTTTTTATCTCATTGACTGACTTTGCATATGTCCATTGGCCATCTTTTAGACTCCCAGCCATGCCACCTTCCAGATCAACGCCATGACATGCGGCGCAATGCACATTATACAACTTCGCGCCCCTCTCTGTTGTTAATTTTGCTTTTTTCACAGTATTAGGGGTCTTGGCCAACGCTAGTGCTGCCATTATCACCATCACTCCAAGACCGACAAATAAAACCCATTTTAGTTTTCTCATTTATGCCTCAAAGTTCGATCCAAAATTTGACTATTCCAGTTCATCCTATACCATAAATTCAAACAACAAAGTGGAGTTTTTATGAATTTCTTCTCAAAGACAACTGCATCCGTAACAATTATCGGTACAGCTTGCCTCTTTATGGCCGGTACTGTCAGTGCAGGTTCGAGCTCCAAAGCTCCACCATCAGAAGTCATGGCGCTATACGACATTTCAAAAGCTCCTTCTGCCAAGCACATCCAAAGAGACATTCAAACTCTCGTTGATTTTGGTACGCGTCACACATTATCCGATACAAAATCTGACACACGAGGAATTGGTGCCGCCCGTCGTTGGATATTTGCTGAGTTTGAAAAAATATCCGAAGAATGCGGTGGTTGCCTTGAAGTCATGTATGTTTCAGATACCATTTCAGGTGAAAAACGTATTCCCAACCCTATCGAAGTTGTAAGTGTTCTTGCAATACAGCGCGGCAGCCTTGACCCTAACCGTTTCGTGATGATGAGCGGTGACATTGATAGTCGTGTTACTGACCCATTAGATGGCACGTCCGATAGTCCAGGTGCAAATGATAATGCCTCAGGCATGGCTGGCGTTATCGAAGCGGCTCGAGTTCTTACAAAAAATAAATATGCGGGCTCCATTATTTACGCTGGCCTTTCCGGTGAAGAACAAGGATTGTTTGGCGGTAAGATTGTGGCTAAACATGCCTTGGAACAAGGTTGGGAAATAAAAGCCGTTCTTAACAACGATATGATTTCCAATATTACAGGTGTAGACGGTGTAACCGATAATACCACGGCTCGGGTTTTTTCAGAAGGCACACGCGATAACGAAACCAAAGCAGAAGCCAGGCAACGCCGTTTTACTGGCGGCGAAGTAGACAGCCCATCCCGTAATTTAGCCCGTTATGTAAAAACCATGGCGGACCAATATATGACAAATTTGAATGTCATGATGGTATATAGATTAGACCGCTTTGGTCGCGGTGGCCATCACCGTCCTTTTAATGCAGTCGGTATTCCGGGGGTTCGTATTATGGAGACCCACGAACACTATGATCGCCAACATCAGGATTTACGCACAGAAAACGGCATTACTTATGGTGATACAATGGCTGGTGTAAATGCAGATTATGCAGCAAAACTTACTGCACTTAATACTCTCACAATGGCAGGGATTGCAGGTGCCCCACCCTTCCCTAAAAACGTAGAAGCCAGTGGTGCCGTCAAAGCATCCGCCCTCTTGAAGTGGGAACGACCAACCGGCAAATCGGCGACTAACCTTATGGGGTACCGTGTGCATTGGCGCCTAACTACGGCACCTGAATGGACACATTCCAAATATGTTGGCAATGTTAGCGAATATGAGTTTACGAACCTCGTAATTGACAATTACTATTTTGGCGTTTCTTCTGTTGCCTATGACGGTAGTGAAACACCAGTTGTTTTTCCAGGCGCTGCGGGTAGATTTTGATCATATCATTCCCAATATGGAAAATTTTACCACGCACATTCGTATAGCTTGCACCTAAATAAAAAATATAATCGGGAGACGAACAATGACAACCAAAGCCATGAAATTACTTGCCTGTGTCAGCCTATCAACACTTATCTTGGCGGCATATCCGGCCAATGCTAAGGGTTCAGATAAAAAGGAAGGCGCAAAATGGGATGTTTCCAACCCTCCCGGTAAAAAACACAATGTAAATATAAACACCAGTACCGGTACATGGATGAGCCTAGATGTTAGCCCTGATGGGAAAACAATCGCTTTTGACCTTCTCGGCGATATTTACACAATGCCGATTAGCGGCGGTAAAGCCACATCGATTTCTTCTGGAATGGCATGGGAAATCCAACCCCGATTTTCCCCCGACGGCAAGAGAATAGCTTTTATATCTGATCGTGCAGGTGGTGATAATATTTGGACTATGAAAACGGATGGTACAGACAAGCAGCAAGTTACAAATGAAAGTTTTCGCCTCTTGAATAACCCGACTTGGTCTCCAGATGGGCGTTTCATCGCAGGACGTAAACATTTTACGACAAGCAGATCACTTGGTACGGGTGAAATTTGGCTTTATGACGCACATGGGAAAACAAAAGGCGGAGTTAAACTGGTTAAACGCCCTAATGAATCACACCAAAAAGAGCTTGGCGAGCCAATATTTTCAGCTGATGGCAATGCGATCTATTACTCTGCAAATACAACACCAGGTGGACAATTCGTCTATGCACAGGATTCCAATGATACACTATTTGAAATTTTAAAATACGAATTGGATACAGGAGAAACGAGTACAGTTGTTAGTGGTGCAGGTGGATCTGTTCGCCCTACCCCTTCACCAGACAGCAAAATCATGGCATTCGTAAGAAGGGAAAGAGCCAAAAGTAAATTATACCTCAAAGATATGGCGTCAGGTAAGGAATGGAAAATTTATGATGGACTTGATCAAGACATGCAAGAAACATGGGCAGTCCACGGTGTCTATCCTAATATGGATTGGTTAGCCGATGGCTCCGCATTAGTATTTTGGGCTGGCGGTAAAATTCGCCGTTATGACATGAAATCAGGCATAACAAGCATCATTCCATTCCACGTAACCGATATTCGGGAAACCAGAGTTCCGCCTCGGCCAAGTATCGACGTGTCCCCTGATACGGTTAATGCTAAAATGATAAAGTTTACGCAGGTATCACCTGATGGAAAATCGGTTATTTTTGAAGCCTTTGGAAAACTATATTTAAAATCTTTACCAAATGGAAAACCGAAACGTCTGACAAATTGGGACGATAATATTCGAGAGCTACATCCTGCATGGTCACGCGATAGCCAATCCTTGATATTTTCCACATGGCAAGATGATGAATTAGGGGCTATTCATCTATGGGACATTTCAGCGAATAATCATCGTAAAATCACAACGACACCGGGACACTATTACCACCCAAGTTTTTCTCCTAACGGCAAGACAATCGTATTTGAGAAATCATCCGGTGGATACTTAACTTCAAACCAATGGTCTAACGCTCCCGGGATTTACCGCATGGCGACAAGCGGCGGTGAAATGATTCGGATAAGCAAGTCCGGTGAAAGCCCTCATTATGGCAAAGAGGAAAGCAGAATATATTTCACTAAGAGCCAGGATAAAACCAGATCTTTAGTGAGTACAGACTTAAGCGGTGAAGCCATACGCGTTCACACTTCTTCAAAACTAGCGCAAATGTTTGTTATTGCCCCCGACGGTAAAAATGTAGCCTTTCGACAAAACTATAATTTATATGTAACACCTGTATTGGCTGGACCACAGAATATTGAAACAGGCCCTAAGGGTTCTTCCTTACCGGTAACAAAACTTTCAGAAGGTGGTTCACAATATCCAAGTTGGTCGAAAGATGGTCAATCCCTAAGTTGGAGTCTTGGGCCAACTTTGTACTCTACAAATATCAATGTGGAGGAAGGCTTCGAGCCGCCAAAGAAGGGCATTAAACTGAGTGTCAAACGTAAAGCTGACCGTCCTAGCGGATTAATCGCAATTACAGGTGCAAAAATCATTACGATGTCATCAAAAGACGGCGGCGTGATTGAAAATGGTATAATTTTAATACGAAATAATAAAATCAAAGCAATTGCCTCTATGGACGCATTGACGATTCCAAAAAATGCGAAAGTACTAGATGCAAAGGGAAAAACAATTATCCCCGGACTCATTGACGCCCATGCCCACGGTGCACAAGGCACCAACGGATTAATACCCGATCAGAACTGGTCAGCCATTGCTCATCTTGCCTTTGGGGTAACAACAGTTCATGACCCATCTTCGCAGGCAGATCATATTTTTGCCGCCTCAGAGATGCAACAGGCAGGAATGATTTTAGCACCCCGGACTTTTTCGACTGGAGAGGTTATTTACGGTGCCAAAGCGCCAGGCTTTTTTGCCAGTATTAATAACGAGGATGACGCGAAAGAACATATTTCCCGCTTAAAAGCCCAAGGTGCCTATAGTGTTAAAAACTATAACCAGCCTCGTCGTGAGCAACGTCAACAAGTGGTAACAGCCGCGCGTGATGCCAACATTGCAGTCGTCGCTGAAGGGGGTTCCTTATTCCACATGGACTTGTCTATGGTTGCTGACGGAAATACAGGCATCGAGCATAATCTCCCACAATCAGAGCTTTATGATGATGTCATCCAATTCTATTCAGGTACGAAAGTCGGGTACACTCCCACCCTAGTTGTGACTTACGGTGGTGTACGAGGAGAAAATTATTACTACCAACATTCAGATGTATGGAAACACCCTCTCCTCTCTCAACATGTTCCACCTCATATCTTGCAACCTGCTTCCGTACGCCGTCAAATGGCACCTGATAGCGATTACTCTGATGCCGTCAGCGCGGCAACCGCCAAGAAACTTTCAGAAGCGGGCGTATTGGTCAGTATCGGGGCACATGGTCAACGAGAAGGTCTCGGTAGCCATTGGGAAATGTGGAGCTTTGTTCGCGGCGGCATGTCTCCCCTACAAGCGCTTAGTGCAGCAACGATAACACCTGCAACCCATTTAGGATATGCCAAGGATATTGGTTCCTTGGAAGTTGGTAAACTCGCTGACTTGATTATATTAAATGACGATCCGTTAGCCGATATCCATAACTCCGATCACATCTCACATGTTATGCTTGGTGGGCGTCTATATGAAGCCGGCACTATGAATGAAGTTCTAAGCGGTAACAAAAAAAGGGCACCTTATTATTGGGAAAAATAGGAAGCGCACTCAGTTTTAGGTTTTTTAATCTGAGAACATATGACATGAATATTTATCCGTAACTGGAGAAAATATGATTAAATTAGAGAACTATCTACCTCGCCCTTTACCGGGGAAAGCTTCTTTGCAAGGCAAGCTTGTACGTCTTGAGCCTATAGACTGGAATAAACATGGCGAACAATTGGCCAAGTGTATTACGGGAGAGCACAATGCTGATCTCTGGACATATATGCCCATCGGCCCATTTGATAATTTAGATGGTTTGAAAGCCCTCATGCAATACGTAGGCGAGCAATTGAAATGGGAAACCATGGCCATAACTCGACTCGCTGACGATCAGGTTGTCGGTATGGTAAGTTTCATGCGCATCCGCCCTGAACACGGGAGCGCAGAAATCGGCTGTGTCGTATATAGTGAAACACTCAAAAAATCTATTGAAGCAACAGAAACCATGTTCCTTTTGGCTACTCATTTGTTTGATGACTTAAACTACCGCAGATATGAATGGAAATGCGACAATAACAATACAGCTTCAAAACGTGCCGCATTACGTCTTGGGTTTAAATATGAAGGCATGTTTAGAAATGACATGGTGATGAAACAAAGAAATCGCGATACCGCTTGGTTCGCAATAACTGACGGCGATTGGCCATCTATCAAAGCAGGCTTCAAAACATGGTTAGCTATAGATAATTTTACGCCTGACGGCACCCAATACAAAGCCCTTACTGATTGTCGAGAGCCTTAGGTTTCAGGGGGTGTTCGGATAATAAGGTTTCGAATTTCAGTCATGTCTTCCATGGCAAATACGATACCTTCACGTCCTAAACCTGAATCTTTTACGCCGCCATAAGGCATATTATCAACACGGTAAGAAGGAACGTCCCCTACAACAACCCCACCAACATCAAGTTCATCCCACGCTTGTTGAATTTTATAAAAGTCACGCGTAAATATCCCAGCTTGCAAACCAAATTTACTATCGTTGACCATATCTAGAGCCTGTTGCCATGTTGAAAACTTGGAAAGTACGGCGACTGGGCCAAAGGCTTCTTCGGTGTTAATTTGCGCGTTTGCAGGCACCTTTTCAAGCAAGGTAGCTTCCAACATAGCCCCTTCACGGTCTCCGCCACATAAAAGATCCCCCCCTAAGTCAATGGCCTCTTGCACCCACTCGTGCAAACGCGTGGCCTCTTTTTCCGTAATCATCGGACCGATAAATGTATTTTCGTCCTTTGGATCGCCAGAGATTAGCTTGCTCACCCTTTGGACCAATATTGTTTTCAGGTCATCATAGACATCTTCATGGATCATAATTCGTTGCACACCAATGCAGCTTTGCCCAGATTGATAAAAAGCACCGAATACAATTCGCGTGGCGGCGTCTTCAAGGTTAGTATCGGCATCAACAACCACAGCCGCATTGCCGCCGAGTTCGAGCACAACTTTTTTCTTGCCTGATTTGGCCTTTAAAGCCCAGCCAACCCCCGGGGAACCGGTAAAGCTAAGGAGTTTCAAACGGTCATCCACCGTAAATAAGTCCGCGCCGTCACGAGAACATGGCAAAATTGAAAATGCGCCTTTTGGCAAATCCGTCTCTGCTAAAATTTCACCCATAATAATTGCCCCTAACGGAGTACGACTGGCAGGTTTCATCACAAAAGGGCATCCAACGGCAATCGCTGGAGCAACTTTATGGGCTGCTAAATTAAGGGGGAAATTAAAAGGAGAAATGAAAGAGCACGGACCAATCGGTACGCGTTTCCACATACCCCTGTATCCGTGTGCCCGTGCCGAAATGTCAAGGGTTTGTAACTCGCCCTTCATACGAACGGATTCTTCTGCCGCAATCTGAAATGTATCAATAAGACGGTCAACTTCTCCACGCGCATCCTTAATCGGTTTTCCTGCTTCCACGCAAAGTGCGTAAGTTAGTTCTGCATGCCGTTCTTGAAACCGTTTTACACAATGCAAAAGCACTTCTTTGCGCTTATAGGCAGGCATTTTAGCCATGGCTTCTGTGGCAGATTCCGCAGCAGCAATACCTGCATCAATTGCTACGTTATCCGCAAGGGCAACATGCGTTGCTACTTCACCTGAATATTTATCAGTAACAGCAAGATCTGCATTTGCATAAACAGCTTCATTTGCAAGATAGTATGGGTATTTTTTTTCTAACTTCATCGTTAAAGAGCCGCGCTAAGTTTTTGAATTTGTTTATTTAAAATCTCATCGTTATCAGAATAGTCAACAGGGCATTCAATTAAGTGTACCCCTTCTGCATCCAGACATTTTTTAAGTAATGCCGGAAGTTCTTTTGATGATTTTACGAAATGACCATTTGCCCCATAGCTCTCGGCGTATTTAACAAAATCAGGGTTTCCATATTCAAGACCCCAATCTTTGAAACCCATATTTGCTTGCTTCCATCGGATCATCCCGTAGGAATTATCATTCAAGATCAGTACAACAATGTTCATTTTTAGCCGTACAGCCGTTTCCAGCTCTTGTGAGTTCATCATGAACCCACCATCGCCGCAAATCGCCATGACTTTTCGGTTCGGATGCACAAGATGAGCGGCCATTGCGGACGGTAACCCCGCCCCCATTGTCGCTAGAGCATTATCTAGTAAAACCGTATTTGACTTGTGTGCTTTGTAATTTCGGGCAAACCAAATTTTATAGACACCATTATCAAGGCAAATAATCCCGTCATCAGGCATAACATCGCGTATTTCTCTAACTAACCTTTGCGGATAAATTGGGTAGCGAGTATCATCATTGCCTTCTTTCTCATGAGCAGCCCCAGCAAGCCTGACTTCTAGCATACGGGAAAAGTCCCAATGCGCTTGCACGGCAATATCTTCACGGATACGCCAAATTGCATGGGCAATATCTCCGATTACTTCGACTTGAGGAAAATACACAGGATCTACTTCTGCCGTATTAAAGGAAATATGAATAACTTCCGTTCCGCCAACCTTCATAAAAAAAGGTGGTTTTTCAATTACATCATGACCAATATTCAAGATAAGGTCCGCAGATTCAATCGCCCTGTGAACAAAATCACCTGCACTAAGCGCAGCACACCCCATAAATAAAGGATGGCGTTCATCAACAACCCCTTTGCCAAGTTGTGTGGTAACAAAAGGAATACCCGTTTTATCAATAAAGCGTGTTAGCATTTTACCCGTCAATTTACGGTTTGCCCCTGCTCCAATTACGATGATTGGAGATTTAGCTGACTCAATTTTATCAACGGTAATTTTGATAGATTTTTCTTCTGGAATTGGCCGTCTGACCGCGGAACTTGGGATTGGGCGCTCGTCGGTCTGTTCATCGGCAATATCTTCAGGAAATTCCAAATGCACAGCACCGGGCTTTTCTTCCTCGGCAATTCTAAATGCCTCGCGTATTCGACTTGGAATATTATCAGATGCCACAATTTGATGCGTATATTTGGTAATTGGCCCCATCATATCAACCACATCAAGAATTTGGAAACGTCCTTGTTTAGATTTTTTGACAGGTTTTTGCCCCGTAACCATCATCATTGGCATGCCGCCCAGTTGTGCATAGGCGGCGGCTGTAACAAAATTAGTTGCCCCCGGCCCAAGAGTTGCCATACAAACCCCGGTTTTTCCAGTAAACCGCCCATATGTAGCGGCCATAAATCCTGCCGCTTGTTCGTGTCGCGTGAGAATAAGTCTGATTTTTTTTGATCTGGATAAACTATCCAGCATGTCGAGGTTTTCCTCGCCGGGAATACCGAAAATGTATTCCACGCCCTCTTCTTCAAGTGCTTCTATAAATAGATCTGATGCTTTAACCATTAACGCCCCCTAATGATATTATGTTTATTATTACTTACACTTGCATTATTTTTAAGTGACGTCTAGCCCACTCTTTTATATCCATTTTTGCTCAATCGTAATATGATAGGCTATGTTCATATATTTCTCAGGCGCCCTGCTCTTTGGCATTCTTCTCATATTGGCCATCATTGACTTCCGAACGTTCAGACTTCCTGATGTCCTAACCCTACCTTTAATCCTGTTAGGATTATGCTTTGCTGCGTTTCAGAATTTGCTTGTAGACGCAACAATAGGGGCGGCCCTTGGCTATATCGGTTTTGTCAGCCTTGAAGTTTTTTATAAAAAGGTAAGAGGAATTGACGGACTTGGTCGCGGAGATGCTAAGCTTTTGGCGGCAGGAGGTGCATGGTGTGGTTGGTATGGACTAGCATTTATTATTCTCATTGCTAGTGGCAGTGGCCTAATGCACGCCCTTTTGCAAAGCCGCTCAGAGAAAGGTCAATCCTTAGCAATCCCTTTTGGCCCCCATCTCGCGCTAGGCATATTCTTAACGTGGGTTGCCGTATTTATCATTAGCTAGCACACGCATACACACCAGATACCGGTATAATCTCTTTCCACCCATCAGGCTTAGTAACATGAATGGATCCAGAAGATATTTTTCGCCCGCCTTGCAATTCATCCCCAAACTGTCCCCCAACAGATACGAGATGCTTTGAATCGGTCGTATAATCGTAAGTAAAGCTTCCATAGTCATTAATGATCTGTGTCGATGTTTGTGCCTGTAGGATCAGCTCTTTGTTTGCCCTTAATAACTTGGCTTGTTCATCGCCAGTTTTTTGGAAGAAAACAAACATAGGCGGTGTGGCGATTGTCCATAGGAATAAACCACATTCCCCTTTATTCAACTCTTGCGCCGCCAACTCGTTTTTTGGATTGCTCGAAGTCTCTTGGACGGGTTGCGGTAAATTAGCGCACGCCGATAATGCGAATGATGCGAGAAGCAAAACAAAACGCATCTAGGTCCCCAGTTTCAAAGTTACTTGAGCCTGAATTGTGCCGTCATTATTTCGGTTTATGCTAGCTCTCATCAACGTAACATGATGTGCACTCGTAAGCTCATCAAGCCAACGGTAAAATTTTGGTGACGGAGCCTGTTCAAACCAAAGACTGATCCCTGTCTCCCCATTTGGTTGTCGCCGCGTAATCATTAACCCATTTTGTCCAGCACTCCGCGTGACTTCTGTCATGAGTTTTGTAACGGGTAAGTTTGACTTACGCGTAGTTGGTACTGCAGACAAAGTGCTTATCCCCTTTTGCATAATTTCTAAATCAGCAAGTGATTTTGCATACTGTTTTTGTTGGGATGGACCAAATGAAGAAATTGGTTTTATTAAAAATTGCCAGGAGAAAATGAGCAAAACCAAAAGGGTCGCTACACTAACTAAAAGCTTCTCTCTTTCATTTAGATTAGACCAATACTTACTCATGATGCCACCCTGAGGATCGCATCGCCGACTAAACCAGCATTACTCTGTCGGGTGCCACTTTCCGTAAAAGAGCCGCCGTGACGGGCGACTGCCGACTTCAAACGCTCAACATCGTCAAAACTTTTATAAATGACCGATAATGAAATTTGAGACCTACCTTTGTCATACCCTAAAGAAACAAGCTCGATACCTTCAACATCTTGCACGCTTTTTGCCAAAATAGCAGATAACTCGATAAACCCGTCCCCTTGTGTCACTTTTTGTTTTGATTGCGCTTTTAATACCGAAAGAACAGGTTTCTTCGGGATTGGCGTATCAGGGAAAATTTGCATATACATATCATTGATTTTTGCATGTACGGCTTTGGTTTTGTGCTGGTAATAAAACCCCTGCCCAAGATTAACGCCTACGAATAAAGTCGCACATGCAACTGCCAGCCAAATACTTCTTTTCAAACGACCCGTTGAGAACCCTGCATTCTTTTTAAACTCACCCTGTCGTAAATTAATGGCACCATGTTCAGCCAAATATGCATCAGAAACTTTTTGAAGAAAAGATATTGGTGAAATAGGAATGGGTTGCGGCTTACCTTCGGCTTTAAAATGTGGCAATAAATTCGCGTCTATTGTATAACCGCTTCCATCGTCAGACGCGCTAATAACATGCCCATTGAGCAAATAATCTTCACCCGCTTTGATACTCTCATAATCAGCAAATATGACATCCGGTGAAAGGCCACACTTGGAAAGTTCTGCAAGAAGATCAGCCAACACAGGTTTTGATATAATAGCCAAGCGGTTTTCATGATTGGAAAATGCCAAATGGGTATTTTCCAAAGAAACCGCGAGTTCTTCTTCAATACTAAAACCCGCCGCCTGTTGAAGTTGTTTTTGATTGAGCTTGCCAAGTGTATGTATTTTTGTCGTCACTTGGGTGCCGGCAATTACCGCAATGAGTTTGGCGTGCCCAAGGCTAACTAATTCATTTTTTTGCTGTGTTGTTACCGCTTGCCCGCTTTCAGACGTCCCAGACAAGAACCAATCCCAAGGGGATGATAGGTCTTCTGGAAGATAGAGGAATAACTCAGCCATAATCGTTCTTAATACACCGTACGCCGCGAAACAAGTTGTACATCATTAACACCGCCAATGACAAAAACTGTTCTCTGCTTCTGGCTTTGCTCTTGATAATTTACGAGCATGTTTATACCAATCATATCGGTTTTAATATCAACCTTATCTTTACCTACCCCTTTAAGCTCCAAGTCTTGAATGGCAGGTAAATCCCAAGCTTGATCAACCGATGTATAGCCATTAGAAGGCCGTTCCGCAATAACGGTTTGTGCAGCAACATACCCATCTTCACCCCCCAAAATACTAGCTAGCAAAGGTGCCTGCTCTTGGGTAAGCGTATTCAGATTCAAACGGTTTACAGCCATGTCTGCAACCACGCAAACAAAAGGGAGTAAGCGCTGGTATGTCTCTTCGTCTATACCTTGTATTTCCCGCAACTCGCTAATATCTACCAGCAATCGGTTTGGCACTTGATAAGCTGGCTGTAAGTTTGCATAGGCTAAGCTTTCTGCGCCCGCTGATGCAGGGATACTATCATCATCCACCCAATCTTGAATACTGGCAGCAATCGTTTCTGCCTTACTTCTTTCGAAATCCAAAACGGATAATAAGGTTTCAAACTCGCGGCGCATAACATTTCCATTCTTCTCCACCGCAAGTGTGTTGAGATTAAAACAATTACGGGCATCATAAACACGTATGCCAATACCGCCGCCATCAAATGGAAATGCTATTGGTTCATTTAAACGAATGAAGCTAGAAATTTGGTTTTGCTTTTTCGTAGCTTTTTGCAACCAACTTTCGGCAAATTCTTCCCCGCCACGAACATACCAATCTAGTTGTGCTCGTTGTTGAACACTTGCCGCCCGACGAATAGAAAAACGAATATTGTCAACAATAGAAACCGTTACAGCTACCAAAATAGTCATCAGCAACAAAGTAGTGAGCAAAACTGCACCACGCTCTTTGTCCATAGGTGGCAATTGCTTTTTCATTGCGCCTCCCCCACAAAGAAAACCTGCCGCAAGTCTGTACCATTATCAAATTTCACCTCTAACCGCGCCAAGGTTGGCAATGTTTCCACACCAACAGGAGGTTGCCCCGTTAGCCAAGTATTTGTCCAAAACTTGCCGTCATAAAAGGAAAATTTTAGCGACTCCACATTCGATAGTAAACCCTGTTGGTATACAGGTGTCGATGCAACAGCATTAAAACGAGCACTAATATTTCTCGTTAATACGCCTTGATCAAATGTGTATTTCACTGACTGTAAATCGGAACGACGCTCAATACCCGCCGGGTTCGCCCAACCGGTACGAGAGAGGGAAAGTACTTGATTTCCCGAAGAAATCCCACCCTCAAATACGGATAACTCCGAACGCCCGTACTCGTCCGCTTTGGCCACAGCAATCGCTTGCCCAAGATCAGACTTTAATAACATTCTTAAATTAGCAATTTGGCGTAACTCTTCATTTTTCTTACTTAAGAGCTCTTTGGTTCTAAGGGTAGACAGGAGCACAGACAATGTAGCCGTAGATAAAAGAGAAAAAATAAACATGGAAATCAGAACTTCCACAAGTGTAAATCCAGCTTGTTTGACATCGTTCATCTTCATGAGGCTTTTTGAGAAAATGCCGTTCGGCGCAATACGATTTGCTCTTGGTTTTTTTCTCTTACCTCGACGGTTAATTTGAAGAAATCAGGTTGAGAGGTCTTCTCTGTCCGAATTTTCCATTGCCATTCTCGCCCCCCCATGGCGACAAAGTCCTGCCGCACACCAACACCAATATTCTCTTTATTTATAATCGCCAAGATAAGCTGGTTATCAGCAATCATCCCCGCCACTTGTTTTTTTTGTACTTGGTTGACAGCCTTAATGTTCTCCGTACCCGCCTTCACCAAGCCAAGGATTGCCGTACTGAAAATAAGCATCGCCACAAGAACCTCGATGAGAGTAAAACCATTTTCTGAATGATTACGCAGATCAACCTCCGTTTTCTGCTAGAACAATACTGCCATCGACGCGCCCCAAAATTTCGGACTTCTCACCACCAAACCCCAAACTTAGCACAAATGGCGTTGCCAATCCTGTTATGTTATAGCGAATAATTGGTATTTTTGATTTTTTGATGGCTTCAAAATCCAGCAAGGTTCCATTTTGAGAAAGCGTGATCAATGGAATTTTCCCATCATCGAATGGATAATCTTTTATAACTGCCCATTCACCATCATTGTATTTTACCAAACTATATCCTTCCTCATTAAACTGCACACCAATGGGTTGTTGTTCAATGAGGCTAGTTTGCGCCGCCATTTTAAGGTGGGACATGATTTTTTTTGTTTGGAGCGTAAGAGCATTTTCACGCTCAGGCATAGTAATTATAACAGCGCCTGCCATAAGCCCCATAATAAACAGAGAGACCATAACCTCGACAAGCGTAAAGCCTGCCTGTTTGTGTCTTCGGCTTATGCCAAATCGCCTACTGCCAATTACCGATATCAGCATTTAACCCCTCACCACCTTCTTCGCCGTCCGCACCATAGGTCCAGATATCAACAATGCCGTTATCTCCTGGATATGCATAATTATAATCATTCTTCCAAGGATCCTGCGGGAGAGATTTAATATAACCCTCGGAGCGAATCCGGTCATCGTTATTACCTTGCCCTAACAAGTCTTCTAGACTTTCAGGATAGACACTCGTATCTAATCGATACATTTCAATAGCTTGCTCCAAAATACTAATATCACCTTTAGCTTTCTGTACCATGGCTTTACCTTGTGCTGGCAAAACATTAATCACAACAAAGGTAGTAAGCAGACCAATGATCACCATTGTCACCATGACCTCTACAAGAGTAAATCCAGCTTCTTTGTGTTTGTTTTTAATTTCGTTTTTCATAAATGACCTTTAAAAAGCGAGTGTGTTTAAACGTAAAATTGGTAAAAAAATTGCCGCGACAATCATCAGTACGACGCCACCAAGCAAAATGATAATCATTGGCTCTAACAAGCTTAGCACAATGGTCGTTGAATTATCAAATTCGTCTTCCAGATATTCAGCCGATACCGAAAACATCTTCCCTAAATCACCGCTCGTTTCTCCCCCAGCGACCATATGCACCATGAGGGGGGGAAAAACGGTCGCCTTCTTGAGCGCAGCACCAACCGAACTACCACCCCGAACCTGTTCGACAACTTCATCCATGGCTTCGCGCATACATAAATTCTTAAGTGTGTTCCTTGCTGCGCCAATCGCTTGCAGTGTCGGTGTACCACTATCAAGCAAACCACTCATGGTACGAGAAAATCTGGCGGCATTCATATCTCTGTTAAGCTTACCAAAAAAGGGAATTCTTAAAACGAAACGATCAAATGTACGGCGAATATTTTCATTCTTCAAGGCTTGTAACCCGGCTGCAATGATGACGGCAATCAGGACCAACACCCATAGGCCATAACTCTGTAACCATTCCGAAAGTGCGATCGTCATTTTCGTTAACTTCGGCAATTCCTGATTAAAACCTGAAAACTGATCCACTACTTTTGGCACAACCATAACCATCAAAATCGCGATCACCCCTAGAGCAACAATGCTAAGGATAATAGGGTAAATGGTTGCTCCAAGAATTTTTCGTTTGATTTTTTGGGCGGCCTCTAAATCTTCCGCTAAACGTTCAAGTACAGTGCTCAATTGTCCATTGTTTTCCCCTGACGACACCAAGGAGCGGTATAATTCAGAATAGGTGCGTTTATCAACTCCTAGAGCTTCGGATAATTTACGCCCTTCCAGAACTTGAGAGCGAACACCCAATAAACTATTTCGCATTGGAGACCCTTCGAATTGAAGAGCTGTAATTTGCAAGGCATC
>JAJRSG010000075.1 GCA_024278915.1 Alphaproteobacteria bacterium | reverse complement strand
GGTTAGTTCGACTAAGGCCATATCTCGTTCGGCCATAATGCGTTCGGATAAAGCAGGGGCGGCTCTGAGTCCTAGTCGGGAGGCAAAATCACTTTCGTGGGCGCAGGTGCTCTCCGAGAGATGTGGGTCATAGGCGCGGTGGGCTATCAGAGCGTTAAAGGCAGAGCTATAGGCCATGATGCGGCGCATTAATTGTGTATCGGCAATGGCATTTTCGCCATTTGAAAACATGACGGCTCCAGCCTCTGCCATCATGCCAAGTTCGGTCATGGCAGTATTATCAAGCCCTTTGGTGAGGGCACCTGCAGAATATACTTTTACAGGTGAGGTTTCGCGTCCACGGCGAACAATGTAGTCAACCAGAGAAATATCGTCGATAACCGGATTAGTTTGCGGCATAACCACCATCGAGGTGACACCGCCCGCCGCCGCCGCCCCGCCCGCACTGGCTAGCGTTTCCTTATGTTCGGCTCCAGGTTCTCCAGTGACAACACGCATGTCGATCAGGCCAGGGGTGAGAAGAAGTCCGCTTGCCTGAATGGTTTTGATGGTTGGGGAGATCCCTTCTGCAAAGATTGTTGGCCCAATGGCGGCAATCTTGCCGTTTTCAATGAAAATGTCGCCAATCTCGTCGCGCCCACTCGCAGGGTCAATGAGACGGGCACCGATAATCGCAAGTTTGGTCATGATATACCTCCGTCTTGCAAGGATAAGGCATGTAAAATTGCCATGCGCATGGCGACGCCAGCTTCAACCTGTTTAGTGATGAGGCTGATGTCTGTATCGTCGGCAATGTCCGAGCTAATTTCTACCCCCCTGTTCATTGGCCCTGGATGCATGACAAATGCACCTTCATTGGCATAGGTAAGTTTAGCTCTGTCGAGGCCGTAAAAGTGAAAATACTCCCGTTTTGACGGGATAAAAGCACCGCCCATTCGTTCCAATTGTAAACGGAGCATCATGATGGCGTCGCAGCCTTGTAGGCCTGTTTCCATATCGTGGAAAACTTCAACGCCCCATTTATCGGCATCAGCAGGCAGAAGCGTAGGTGGGCCGATTAAGCGCACTTCGCAACCTAATTGATTGAGGAGTTGCACATTGGATCGTGCGACCCGAGAGTGTAAAATGTCACCGCAAATGGCAATGCGAATACCGTCTAGCTGTCGTCCGTCTTGTGCCAAGGCTTGCCGTAGACAAAGGGCATCCAGTAAGGCTTGGGTCGGATGTTCATGGGTGCCGTCACCGGCATTAATTACAGAGCAACTTACCTTTTGGGCCAGTAGGGCAGGAGCACCGGAAGCGCCGTGGCGAACCACTAACAAATCGGGACTCATGGCATTTAAGGTCGCTGCGGTGTCGAGCAAGGTTTCGCCTTTGGAGGTACTGCTTTGGGCGATGGACATGTTGATAACATGGGCCCCCAGTCTGCTAGCGGCTAGTTCAAATGATTTTTCGGTACGGGTTGAGTTTTCAAAAAACAAATTAACTAGTGTTTTTCCGGAGAGTACAGAGTTCTTGCTGTCTTTTTGTACCGATAGGTCAAGATAGTCTTCGCCGAGCGATAACAATAGCTCTATGTCAATGCGGTTCAAATCC
>JAJRSG010000074.1 GCA_024278915.1 Alphaproteobacteria bacterium | reverse complement strand
GACAAATGTGCCGTTTTTATCGGTAAAGACGATGCTGTACTGGCGCCCCTTGTTCCACACTTCATCGCTTTCTTCAATTGCGGGCAAGGCAAAATAGAAGATGAGAATTAAAGCCGCCGTCACCATTGTTCCACCTTCGCTGAGTATATCAACGATGAGGCGGCGCACGCCGGTTATCCGCCATTTGTCCAATGCGGTTGCATAGGCACTCCAGCCCCGGCAGCATTTCTGCCAGAATTGATAGGCACCTGCTTCAACAAACGCGTCTGCATCGAACAGGCGCGAGGTCAGGCGGGAGCGTTTTGGAAGCTTGGACACTTTGAACACTACTCAACAGTTACAGGTATAATATAGAATATACGCGTCTTTAAGGGTTTGTTAAGACTTTTTGCCCGTTTCTGCTAAAAAGAGCAATTCCATTCCAAAAAAACGGTAAACACGCACATCAAAACCAGTCCGGCCCGGAAAGAGAAAGAGCCCATGTCGAATTTTTGGCAGATAAAATCACTGGAACAAATGACGCCTGAGGAGTGGGATGCCGTGTGTGATGGCTGTGCGCGCTGTTGTCTCATCAAGCTTGAAGATGAAGATACCGGTGAAATTCACTATACCGATGTGGTCTGCGATCTGCTTGAGTTGGATAAATGCCAATGCACAGATTATCCCAATCGCCACACAAGGGTACCTGACTGCATCAAACTAACACCACAATCCCTGGCAAAAATCGACTGGCTGCCGCCTACCTGTGGCTATCGTTTAATGGCTGAAGGCAAAGACCTGTATTGGTGGCATCCGTTGGTGTCCGGCGACAAGATGAGCGTTCATTACGCCGGTATAGGTATACGCGGTCGCTGCATTCCCGAAGCCGATGTAGCTGAAGATGATCTCGTCGAACGCATGGTAAAATGGCCCCTGTCAGAAGCAGCTTTTGGGCCTGATGATGTTGATGAGAGTGACGACACTTAGGATCAGGACCCATTTTTCCAACATTTCGAATAGCGACTTTGGGCCCTTTGCTGACCTTGTGATCTTGTCGAAATTTGATTAGCCCGCGATCGTAGCGACGTCCGCTTGTGACCCCTTGCAGACGTTTTCAAGATAAACGCTCATGGTGTTGAAATTACAATTCGATTATAAGATGCAGTTTTTCTGCTATGGGATGTCTTATAGGTTTTCAACACGCGAGTAACAGCAATGCCAATTTTTATTAGCTACAGCCAACAAGATGCCGGTTTTGTGGATATTCTTGCTACAAATCTCGTCAAGGCCAAACATCACGTCTGGATGGATCGTTGGGAATTGAACATTGGTGATTCTTTGACTTCGAAAATCGAGGAGGCACTGACCGATTCAAGCGCTATTCTGGTTATATTGTCCAAGCATTCTGTGGAGTCTCCTTGGTGTAAAAGAGAATTGACTGCCGGATTGGTAAGAGAACTTGAAGAGCGAAAAATAATTGTCATGCCGTGTGTCATCGACAATTGCAAAATCCCATTATTCTTGCGCGATAAATTATATGCGGATTTTCGCAAGAATCCCGATAAAGCATTTGCGCTGGTTGAAAATTCTCTAGGTAGGATTTCTAACCCCGCTCAAGGCAGAGCAGAGAGCCCCGAATTCTACACAGACTGGGCACTCGAGTGGAATGATCCGGAAATATTTGGTTGGTCATTTCGATGGACTTTTGTAGATCATGGCCCAAACCTTCCATACGTTGTGGTGGGTGAATGCAGTGCAAATGGCGACAATATTGCCAACAGGATATTTAAAGTAGCGTTGGATGACGGGAAACATATTGAATATATCCGAAATATACTCCAGACAATCGTTGTTGGTTTTGAGGGAAAGCCTCTTGGTGGATTGATCGAAGATACCTCTGTCAAATTCGTTATTTTCAAGGCTACCGGGAAGTCAGGCGAAACATGGACTTTGATGTATACTTATCGTCGGATGGGCATAGACAACGGCATGGACACCTATGTACACCTCGATAACAATTTGAAATTTGCCTTGAAGCATATGGATGACGTTGATTACCAGCCAGAATGATGTCGACCGTCAAATCAAATGGCATGACCATTACGACCTATCTTAATGTCCGCCAATGGCACAAAGCAGACTCGTAAATTATCTCGCATAATGAATATCCAACTGATTGTCGGTGGTCACTTAGTCCGCATAGCGGTCGTTTATCGATACGACCATGATTTTGTTATATAATTCTCTCATTGATCGATAAGAGGTTCTCATCTCTAAAGGTACACATTTTTTTAACGCGGTCATTCGTGCTCAGCCGGAAGGGGTTTGCAACCCCTTCCGGCGAGGTAGGTCGCTTTTCTGTACTTTATTTATCGCGTGACCACTTAAACTCCACCTCATCCAGCG
>JAJRSG010000073.1 GCA_024278915.1 Alphaproteobacteria bacterium | reverse complement strand
GCATTTTTTTGCTTTACGGCAATGAGAGCTTCGGCTTGTAATCTATATTTAGTCAACCCTGCCGTATTGAGTTGATGTTTTTTTGCCAGTTGTTCAAATCGAATTAAACTTTTCCTAGCTTCACGCTCATGACCGTTCCCTGCCAAAGCTATGGCAAGTTGAATTTCAAGATTTAACTGCAGGCGTGTATTCTTCTCTTGCGCTAAAGCTTTTTGCAGATAAGGAACGGCTTCAGAAAAAAGACCGAGGTTATTGAGGCTTTGTCCATACCGTAAACTGGTTAGACCTGTGACAGGAAGGTTATTTTTTTCTGTCAAATCAATCAGGGTTTTAGTGAGTTCAGCCGCAGTTTGGTAGTCTCGCCATGTTTTGAAAACAAATGCTAAATTGCCTATGTGCCCGACCCCGTCAATGCTTCTATTAAGGTCTTGCCCTTGAGTAATAACCAATTTAGTCGCCTTCATCATGAGCTTAGGGTTATTCATGAGCGTATTTAGGTAGGCAATAATATCATTAGTTTCATATGATGCTTCTTTTGCCTTATTTGTTATTTCGGTGGGAATTAAAGAAAGGGCAGTATTGGCTAAGTTAAGAGCGGTCCCTAATTTTCTGTGCGTGCCGTGGTATTGTGCATTGAGCATATAGGCACGGCTGGCAATAAACCAGTCACTATTATTTTCGTAATCCTCTAATCTATTGATAAGTAAGGTTAAATTTTCAGATTGCTGATCTTCATTAACAATGTCTAGATATAGGCGGTAAATATCTGCAATTTGTAAGTCAAGCTTACTATTTTGTTTTTCTGCTTCACTTTCGTATAATTCCACAGATTTACTTTGATCAAGAGTGTTCCGTAGAATTAAAGAATCCATTGCAATGAAACGCAAAACAGTAAGTCGTTCTTCTGGTGATCGGTTGTAAAATTTTAAATTTGCATATGATAATTCAGGGTCAATTATTAGGTTTTGATCATAAATTAATTGAGCGAGTTCAAGTGCCGTAGCTCGGTCTTCTTCTGACAGCCCGCTGTTAACCGTTTGAGCATAAGCGTTATGGGCAGGAAAAAAAACAGCAAACACGAGAACAGGCCAAAGCATAAAGAGTATCCAAAACTCTCTAAGCCTGGTTGCTGGCTCACCAAATTTAAACTTACGCACAGTGTACACTATGTGTGCCCTTTTTAAATATTCAGGGCGAGATTAGTACAGGGGCGTTAACAAATGATGGGTAAATCTGACGATATTACTAAGGATTAGGCACAAAAAACCCGCTTTTAAGCGGGTAATAGTTGTAATAACAATTAGATATAGAATCTAATGCTACCAATCGATAACTGGACCAGCGCCTGTTACGACTTCGATTTCTTCAAGAGTTAGTTCACGCATAATGAAATCCCTAAAGTTTGAATTGTAGTAACCTTATGGTTACCAATTATAGTAAGTAATTGATTAATCACTCTTTTTCAACATGGAAATTTTTTAAATGGGGTAAGATCATCCAAAAACTCCCTTTTTGCGGGATTTTTTGAAGGTTATTTTTTTATAGGGAACCATGTAAATATGGTTAATATATTATGAAGATATAGTTAACACGCGATCCGACCGTTCAATTAGCTCGGGCCGATGGGCGACGATAATGCGGGTCAGTGGCATGGCTTCTAGAACGTCGGCAATCTTTTTTTCGGTTTGTGGGTCAAGGTTTGCAGTACCTTCATCTAAAAACAAAACTTTGGGATCATGATAAAGGGCGCGGGCAAGTAAAACTCTTTGCCTTTGCCCTCCTGATAATACACTACCCATATCTCCGACCATGGATAAATAATTCATGGGAATGGCAGCAATATCGTCATGAATTTGTGCGGATTTTGCTGCTTTAACAACTTTTTTCATGTCTATTTGTGGGTCAAAGAAACTGATGTTATCAGCAATAGTGCCGGATAATAATTTATCATCTTGCATAACAACGCCGATACTTTCACGCCAATTGGCAATACCAAGTTCTTCTAAGGGCATCCCGTCAATTTTAATCGTACCAATGGTCGGTTTATATAGTCCGAGAATAAGTTTGAGTAAGGTCGTTTTGCCTCCCCCGCTCATGCCAGTGATCGTCGTCATACTGCCCGATTTAATTTCCAGACTGAGATTCTCCAATACCCACGGATCATTGTCACTATACCTGAAACTAATATTATCAACACTGATGGCACCTTTGATATCTATAGGCGTGTGGGAGATAGCGGCCATTGTTTCGTGGTCTTCATAGACAATATCGGCCAAACGGTCGAGGTGTAGAGAAAGAAGACGGAACTTGATACCTTCTTGCAAGAGCATTTTTACACTCTGGGTAAAGTGTTGCTGATAAGCTAGAAAGGCAAACATCATGCCGAGAGAGAACAGACTGCCCTCGCCCAGAATAAGCATGGCGGCTAGATAAACACTGATCACAACTTGTAGGCCAACTAATAAAGTTTCAAAAAACTTTTGTAAGACTAAAAACTTACCATGAGCGGTAGCGGCATTTATGGTATCGGCAAATAAATTTCGCCACGCCGCTTCCCTTGCGGCTTCTCGCCCAAATAACTTAATGGTGGTTGATGCTCGAATACTTTCGATCACATGGGAGTTTTCAATGGCTTTGGTAACAATGGCTTCTTCTTCTGTCCGACGCAAATGGGGGTAAATTAGCAACGTCGTGATGATCAATAGCATGGTCATTCCAACAACTATGCCTGCCAGAACTGGTGAATACATATACATAACCACAAGGGTGAGGATGGCCATTACACCGTCAAGCAAGAGAGCAACGACACTTTCAGTAAGGGCTTCTTGAATGGGCCTTACAGAGCCGATGCGTGAAATAATATCCCCGACATGCCGTTTTTCAAACCATGATGTCGGGAGCCTTAATAGATGCCGAACAATGTTTCCGACCATTTGAAACGACATTTGGTTGCCGTAGACAATGATCGCCCAACCACGGATGGCTTCGGAGACAGCGCGAATACATACCAAACCCCCAAATCCAATTAATAGGGCAAATAACAGGTTTGTATCGCTGGGGCCAATCGCCTTGTCGACGACTAGCTGCAGGTAAAAAGGGGCAGCGAGGGCAACAATTTGCAAAATAATTGAAAGGGTCAAAGTCTGGAACAAAGCCCGTTTAAGCCCGGTCATTTTATCCCACAAATGCCATAGCTTTGGCTTTATCCGGTCTGATAAAGTATCGAAATCAGTAGAGGGTGACATTTCGAGCACGACGCCTGAGAAATGATCCGAGACTTTCTCTAGGGCCATGACGCGCAAACCGCGCCCCGGATCAATGAAATGAACTTTATTGCCAATCACTTTTTTGAGGACAATAAAATGATTAAGGTCCCAATGTAAAATGGCGGGTGTTTGCACTTTATGGAGTTGCTCAAGTTCGACGCGAAGTGGTCGAGAGGATAAATGTAGCCGCCCTCCTGTTTGCATGATTTGTTTAAGGCTGGCCCCTTTTAAAGAAACGGAGGCGGTTTTTCGAAGGGCATTAAGATCAATATCATGACCGTGATACCGGGCAATCATCACCAAACAGGCAAGCCCGCATTCGGTAGCCTCGGTTTGCAAGACAACAGGCAAAGTTTTACGGGCAAATATACTCATTCGGGTTTACCTAATGCCCATCGCCAAATTGGGACTGGGTTCCCATCGACCATGATTGTACCAAACACACCAAACCCGATAACTCCAACGATAATGGCGATTAGCAAGCCAGTAATAATCCATGTAGAGAGGGGTGCGGCGAGAACAACGTCTCCATAAAGAGCGCGTGTGCGGTGCCGTATAGCTTCTTTGCGAAACAAATCATTTGTCATAAGGAGATTCTAAAGGCACGAGGAGTGATTTGCCAAGGGGAATTTAATATCCTTCGGCTTCAGGTAAGAAAATTTCACGTTTACCGCCTGGGCCAGCAGGGCCAATCATGCCGTCTGCTTCCATACGTTCAATCAGTGTTGCTGCTCGGTTATAGCCAATGCCGAGGCGGCGTTGAATATAACTTGTCGAGGCCTTGCGGTCACGGGATACAATGGCGACGGCTTTGTCAAATGTTTCGTCTCCAGTGGTGGTATTCCCGCCGGGGCCAGCTTCCCCTTCTTCTTCGGTGTCGGTTGTGATATCTTCCAGATAACTCGGGCCGCCTTGGGCTTTGATGAAACTGGCAATTTTTTCGACTTCACTATCAGATACAAATGGCCCGTGTAGACGTCGTGGTTTTCCGCCGCCAGCAAGGAATAACATATCTCCCATGCCCAGGAGTTGTTCACCGCCTTGTTCGCCTAAAATGGTACGGCTATCGATTTTCGAAGAAACAGAGAAAGAAATACGGGTTGGGAAATTGGCTTTAATTGTACCTGTAATAACGTCTACACTGGGGCGTTGGGTCGCCATAATCATATGAATACCAGCTGCCCGTGCCATTTGTGCTAGGCGTTGCACTGTCCCTTCTATATCTTTACCTGCGACCATCATCAGGTCAGCCATTTCGTCAATGACCACCACGATAAACGGCATAAATTCAAAGTTAAGCGTTTCGGTTTC
>JAJRSG010000072.1 GCA_024278915.1 Alphaproteobacteria bacterium | reverse complement strand
TCAAGCCTTGCTTTTCCACGAGTGCGAATGCCTTTGGAAAGAGTAGTGTCATAATCATTTACATTGCCCAAACCACTGATATGACGACGGGTATAACTACCGCTTAAGGTTAGTTCATGTGGGCCATAACGCAGACTATCTGCTTCGGAACGTGAAGTTTCAATATTCTGCATAGCTTGTTGGTAGATTGGGTAATTATCCAAAGCACGATCAACCATATAGCTAGGGGGCAAATAATTCGCATCATTTGCTAATGCAACATGAGAAAGAGAAAGGCTAGCTGCTGAAAGTAAGAAATGTTTGATCATAATAATCGCCCTGCAGATAACACTGGTTCTGTCCAATACATAAGCCCGGGGATTGGGATGTCTGCTTTAATACGTGAGAGCAATGATTCTGCTCTATGGATTGGAAGAATAATAATGAAAAGGCGGCGATTAATTCGCCCACGCACTTTTTCTCCAGCATTGGCCCGGTCAAACCCAAGACCATGACCTTCCGCCTTCATGGTGGTGAACCCAGACAAAGGGGGATATTGCTCAAGCATAAACTCAAGCAGGCTATCTTCTACGGCTGGCGGGTAAACTAGCGTTAATTTGCAGAGAGATTGGTCCATTCCAGGTCTCCTGTGTTTTGGGTTGAACGTTTTTTAGATACACCGAATTTATTGAATAAAACTGGCAATAAAAATAAGGTTAGAATAGTTGATGAAATTAAGCCGCCAATAACAACGATTGCTAATGGCCGTTGAATTTCAGAGCCAGGTCCATGTGCAAATAACAAAGGTACAAGGCCGAAGGCAGCTGCTGTAGCTGTCATTAACACAGGCCGTAGACGGCGTTTCGCGCCAATTAAAACGGCGTCATTAAGTGGTACTCCTTCCGCTAATAGCTGGTTGAAATAACTAACCAAGACAAGCAAGTTTAGTACAGCAATCCCAAGTAAGGCGATAAAGCCTACAGATGCTGGTACCGAAAGGTATTCACCAGCTAGTACAAGTGAGAGAACACCGCCAACAAGGGCAAAAGGTACATTCGCCATGATTAGCAAGGATTGTCTAAAGGACCTAAGCGTGGCAAATAAGACGAGAAAAATCAACCCAAGTGCGAAGGGCACGACCACGGCAAGACGGGCTGCGGCACGTTTTTGGTTTTCAAATTCTCCACCCCAGCTAAGACGATAACCTTGTGGCATTTGAACCATGTTTGAGACTGCAGATTGCGCATCTTCGACAAAACTAACGAGGTCGCGTCCTGTTACATAGGCCTGTACAATGGCAAAACGAGAAGCATTTTCACGGTCAATTTTAACGCCTCCCGGTTTGCGTTCAATACTGGCGAAATCACCAATGCGGATGATCTCTTCATCACCAATGGCAATTTGCACGCGGTTGAAATCATCTGGTGAGTTACGCAATCCATCTTCGCCGCGTACAATGATTTGTGTACGGCGTGATGGTTCTACAACAACACCTGCTTCCATGCCTGTGAGCATAGCCCTCATATCGTCTTCGACATCTGAGATGTTTAAACCTGCACGGCCCAGAGCTAATCTATCTATGCGTAATTGCATATAGTCCACAGTATCGTTTGAGAGGGTAAATACTTCGCTTGCGCCGTCCACACTGGCTATCGCGTTTTGAATTTGTCCTGCTAGGCTTGCGAGTGTGTCAAGATCAGGGCCAAAAATTTTAACTGCTAGGTCGCCCCTTGCACCTGTCAGCATTTCGGAGGTGCGCATTTCAATCGGTTGGGTAAAAGAAGTTTCGATACCTGGCATGGATTGCATGGATTGACGCATCTGATCGATCAACCATTCTTTATTAGGTTTGCGCCACTCTTCTTTAGGTTTGAGTACTAAAAAAGCATCCGTATCATTTGGACTCATTGGATCTAAACCTAGTTCGTCTGATCCTACTCGTGCAATAATGCTTTCGATTTCGGGTACGTCTTCTAGTAATGCTTTTTGCACCATCAAGTCCATTTTTACACTGTGATCCAGACTGATTGATGGCAGTTTGGTTGTCTGCATGATGACGGAACCTTCGTCCATCGTTGGCATAAAAGTTTAGCCGACACTTGAATAGGCTAGGAAAGCAGCGAAAAGGCTTGCGGCGGCAATTGTGTAGATAACTATAGGCATACGTACAAAAAATCCGAGGGCGCGCTCATAAGCGGGTGTTAATATCCGCATCAGAAGTGGCTCTTTTCCGCTACTAGGTTTGATTAAATAGGACGCTAGTACGGGAATGATTGTCAACGACAAGACCAATGATGATGCGAGGGCAAATACAATTGTTAGTGCTACAGGGCGAAATAATTTCCCCTCCAACCCTTGTAGGGACAAGAGTGGTAAGAACACCAAGCAGATAATAATGACGCCAGAGGCAACCGGAGCTGCAACTTCGACGGCGGCACGATAGACATGATGTAATTGTGGCGCTGTTGAGTTTTTGCCGTGGTGATTGATTCGCTCCACCACATTTTCGACAACAACCACGGAGGCATCAACAATAAGACCAATGGCAATGGCAAGGCCGCCTAAGCTCATTAAATTTGCAGAAAGCCCAGTCATTCGCATAAGCAAGAATGTTGCCAAAGCCGCCATGGGAAGGGTTAAGGCGACCACGATGGATGCTCGTACATTTCCTAAAAATAGCAAGAGCAATATCAAGACAAGGATAATCGCTTCTGTGAGTGCTTTGCGGACTGTGTGAATAGCTTTGTCAATTAAGGCGGAACGGTCATAGAATGTTTTAATGGTTACCCCTTCAGGCATGGAGGCGGATAGTTCTTCCAACCTTTGTTTAACATCGCGCACAACGGCATTTGCATCTGCACCGCGTAGCGATAAAACAAGCCCTTGAACCGCTTCTGATTCTCCATCTTTGGTAACGGCACCATTGCGGGTGAGGCTACCAATTCTAACTTTGGCGACATCACTAATACGAACTGGGACGCCCTGTGAACGGCTGACGACGATTTGTTCGATGTCTTGAAGCGTTTCCACAGCGCCAATCGCCCGTACAGCGATGGCTTCTTCGCCTTCGGAAATTCGCCCAGCACCATCATTGCGATTACTCATTTCTATGGCGCCAGTGAGATCCCGTATACTTAGTCCTGCTGCCGCTAAGGCATCCAGATCGGGTACAACATCAAAAGTGCGAACGACCCCGCCTAGTGAATTGACATCGGCAACGCCCGGTAATGTGCGAAGGGCAGGGCGAATTGTCCAGTCTAATAAGGAGCGGCGTTCTTCGAGGTTTAAATTTCCTCCCTCAACCGTAAACATGAATACGTCAGAAAGTGGGGTCGATATTGGGGCTAATCCACCTTCAACGCTTGGCGGCAAATCACCTGAAG
>JAJRSG010000071.1 GCA_024278915.1 Alphaproteobacteria bacterium | reverse complement strand
TTCCATGTCACTTTTGTTGCCACCCTTCAAATTAAATACTAATTGTCAAATACACTAAAATAACTTTTATATTAAAAGCCTCCAATAGTCTTACACTTACTAACCTTTGCGTAGCTGTAAGAGCCATCGGAATTACGGTGACAGTAACAGAAACTAGCCCTGTTTTAAGCGCCGCACTTCCCCCGTGGGGGGAACTGTTTTTAGCATGTCAATGTTTTCACATTATGTGAGAAAAATTGTGTTTACTGTTCTTCTTCGCCCGCAAGTTTCTTTACGGGGAGGTTGGCGATGCGGCTGTTTTTGAGTTGGTAAATGCTGCGGACGCGCTCGGAGGTGAAGAGGGATGTTTCGTCGTCAATGTCTTGTGCCGTCAGGAGGCCGTCTGTTTTGGCGGCGGGTTTAGGCGCGGCAGGGCAGGAGCCATTGGCAATATAGGACAGGGCGGTTGATAGCTGACTTTCGTTTTCGTCGCCGAGAATGTGGGAGAAATCATCGCCGACACTACAGCCGGTAATCAGTTCGCCAATGCCCTGAACGGTATCGAGCGGGGTGAAGCCGTCGGCGTAATTACCAAAACCTTTGTTGTTTTCACCTTTGAACTGGATGGTGAAATAGGTGGTGCCGCAATTGTCCGTCGCGTAAAAACCATATGGTTTGCCACAGGTGGTCGTGCCGACCAAAATGACTTCTACATCTGCACCGCGCAGGCCGTTAATCACGGCTTCACTGGCGGAGCAGGTGCCGCTGGTGGACAGGATAAAGACCCGATTGAGGTTGAGGGTCGGCAAGGCTTGGCCACTGGCAACGGAAAACCCGAGGGTCTGGTTATAAAACGGGGTGGGTTGCAGAGGATCCCCTGTCACTGGATTGGTTACCGTGTGTTTGTCGTTGAATACAATATTGTCAAATACCTTGCCGCTCGTGTTGGCGGGGCCAGCAATCATATAGCCTAGCTGACCGGAAATGGCGAGGAAGCCGCCGCCGTTATAGCGTAAATCAAGTACCAAATCCTGAATGCCCTGATTGGCGAGGCTATCAATGGCGGTGACCAGTTCGGCTTCGGCAGATGAGGTGCCAAAGGTGGTGAAATGTAAATAACCGACTTTGCCATTGGCTGTATCAATGGTTTTGGCAAGATTAACAGGGTGGGTGGTGACCCGTTCTGATACCATGCTAAAGGTACGGGTCGTGCCGCTACCGAGGTCTTGTACTTTGAATTTGTGGGTTTCGCCCGGATTGCTCGGGAACAGGCCGGCATTGATCACATCGACTTCGGCTTGTGTGCCGCCATTGATTAAATCGACATCATCAATTTCCAATATTTTTGCACCGCGAACCAAATTGGCCGGGGCCGTGGCGGCCGGTGATCCGGCTTCTGTAAAGGCAATCCGGACGTCACGCGGAATGGAACGGCGAATGAGAGCAAGCTCGGCGCCATATCCCGGAGACGTGCCATTAGATACCCGTTCTTGGTATTCGGCTGTATTTTGGGTGAAATGGAATTGGTCTTTTGGGGCGCCCGATGCGGTTGTGGCGTTGGTTTTAAGAACCGGAAAATAATCATCCGTTGTGGCAAAGCCAGCCGGATTTTGGTCTGTGATCTCATTATACCATAAATATAATTCATTGCTCCAAGACCGTAGCCAGTGATTTTCGTGCAGGGTAGATGCTAGCACGTCAGGGAATGCATTACCTGTTGCAGGGTTTGTACCCGTGCGCACGACGGCACATTGATCCTTGAAGGTATTGGAAGATTTAAAGACGCCGTCCGTCCATGTGGGGCCTGTGTTGACGGGGGGCGGGGGAGGGGAAACCACAACGGGTGTGGTCGTGCCACTACCGCCGCACGCTGTTGATATTAAGGCTACGGCGAGAACCGGTGCGGAAATGATAAAACGTTTTAGCGTGGTTGGCATAATAGGAACTTCCCGTATTTATAATTATATATTTTGACAAAGATATGAGTAACAACCTCCATGTGCAAGGGGATTAAGCACACATGTTTGTGAGATGCTAAGCGCCCGATATTTCGGTCGGTTATTGGTGTTTTTTGTGGATTCTTCGGATGACCCACCAGACAAGTAATACGGTGACGGGGACGGAAATGGCGGTGAGCTGTACTTTGCTAATCGGTATATTACTGCCAAATCCCTTGATCATATAAGCAATGAGGCCGACAATGTAATAACTGACGGCGGCGATCGACAGGCCTTCTACCGTTTTTTGTAATCTGTATTGCAAGAGGGCACGGGTGTTCATAGTGTCTAGCAAAAGATGGTTTTGGGATTGCATTTGAATGTCGACTTTGGTGCGAAGCAAATTGGAAACGCCCGACAATTTAATGCCTGCTGTGCTAATCCTGTTTTCCACATTGACGCAGGTTCGCATGGCAGGGGCCAAGCGTTTACCAAGGAATTCCTCGATTTTACTATACCCTTCCATGGGGGCTTCGTTGATGCGTTCGATACGGCCATTGATCAGCTCGTAATAGGCGCGTGTGGCGGAAAACCGGTATTGGCTGGAGGCAGAGAGGCTCGCGAGTTCACCAGCAATGTCTGTGATTTTTTCCAAGGTGGCGCGCGTAGTGGCAAGGTCGGTTTTGTCCCCGATGTGTTCAGTCAAATCGACAAGCTGTTGTTCAATCTTACTGATTTTTGGCATGATGGTTTTTACGGTTTCAAAACCGAGAAGGGCGATGGAACGATAGGTTTCAATTTCCAAAAGCCGGCGCACCAATACACCGCAAGCCGCGCTATCGAGGGTATCGTTTTGAATGGCGTATTTGGTGGAGCCATATAAATCTTGCTGAAAATCGGTCATGATAATGGCTTTGCCATTTTCAATGGAAGACATGCAGAGGCTTTTTGAATCAAATTCGCACATGTCAAAATGACCCGGTTTCTTCTTCATCACCAAATCAAGTTTTGTCGCCGAGATTAGCAAGGGTGAATTTGCCAATATATTTTTGGTGTGTAAATTGGCCGTAGTCCAGAGGCGGGTATGGGCGCCGCGTTTTTGTTCGCAGTCCCATGTCAGGCTAATGAACTCTGTGTGACGCTCCCACGTTAGACGCATGTTCTCGAAGGTGACACTATGGTGGCGGGCGTTTTCACTGGGCGGCTTAATGTTTTGTTGTAGGCACCAATTGAAAAATTTTTCATGCGCAGAACCGGGATCGCTTGCTTGGTCGCACATGAAGGCTTGCCGCAGAACGCAACGGGGTGGGTCAATCGGCGCATAGGGCCGCGCATGCATTTCCTCTAATATACGCGCCCGTAACGGATGCTCTTGTATCGGCTGATCGGACACGATGCCTCCCCCTTGTTGTTACTTTCTTTAATATAGATATTTAATTCCATATGTGTACAAAATATTCATAACAATAAATTCTCGGGATACCCTATGATTTTTCGCTCTATCG
>JAJRSG010000070.1 GCA_024278915.1 Alphaproteobacteria bacterium | reverse complement strand
CGAAGCATTCCTTTGGATCAGCAGGAAAAAGTAAGATGTGGCGTGTGTCACCGTGGGATGCATAGGCACATAGTTGAATGTCACATTGTTGGGTGCGGGTAGGCATGCCTGTGGAGGGACCCGTCCGCTGAACATTAAATAACACCATGGGAACTTCGGCGTAATAGGCAAAGCCGATAAATTCACTCATTAAAGAAATACCGGGTCCAGCCGTTGGCGTAAAACAACGCGCGCCATTCCATGCGGCTCCAATAATCATCCCTGCTGCAGCCAATTCGTCTTCGGCTTGAATAATGCAGTATTTATGCTTACCTGTTTCTGGATGAACGCGTAATTGTTTACAATATTTAACAAAAGCGTCCATAAGTGAAGTAGACGGAGTGATCGGATACCATGCCCCAAAGGTAGCGCCACCGTAAACACAGCCAAGGCCTGCGGCGGTGTTGCCGTCAATCATAACTTTATCTTGTGTTAGGTTCCTTGCTTCAACTTTGAAATCAAGAGGTGTTTTAAAGGTTGCTTTGACATAATCATAACCAAGAGCAATGGCTTGCAGATTGAGATCAACCAGTTTTGGTTTCGCAGCAAACATTTCCCGAACAAGATTGTGTATGACGTTTAAATCAAGATCAATTAGGGCAGCAACGGCACCAACATATGCCATGTTTTTCATCAAAATACGGGAACGGGCGACTTTGAATGCATCATTACACATTTTAGCTAAAGGTACGCCAATAACAGTAATGTCAGAACGGCTCAAAAAATGAGGGCGAGGCCATGTGGAATCGTAAAGTAGTACGCCGCCAGAATTAAGTTCTGCCATATCTTGTTCATAGGTTTTGGCATTCATCGCTACCATCAAGTGGACTTTACCAGAACGACCCCGGTACCCTTTTTCGGTAACCCGGATTTCGTACCATGTGGGTAAGCCTTGAATGTTAGAAGGGAAAATATTTTTTCCAACAACCGGCACACCCATGCGAAAAATGGCCTTCATCAACAGGCCATTGGCACTGGCAGAACCAGTCCCATTTACATTGGCGAGTTTGATGGTGAAATCATTTACGGTTGGGTCACTCATGACGTTACCTCATCTTGGTCTTTTGCATGTCGAATAATGGTCAAGCCTTCTTGCATATCCCACGCAGCTGTCGGACACCGCTCGGCGCATAAGCCGCAATGTAAACAAACATTTTCATCTTTTATCATGACCCGGCCGGTTTGTGGCAATTCACCAGAAACAAATAAGGCTTGACCCTCTTCAGGTTCGGAAGCATCCAGAGCAAGACGTAAAGCATTTTCGTCATCGACATTGGCGGTCATGCTCAGACACGATACAGGGCAAATATCAATACAGGCATCACATTCTTCACATAGGGGTGCGTCAAATACGGTTTGCACATCGCAGTTTAAGCATCGTTCAACTTCGGTTGCAATTTGCTCGGCTGAGAAACCAAGTTCAACTTCGGTATCCAGCTTTGAGAACCTTTTTATGAGTTCCACATGCTCCATTTGGCGGCGATCTGAACTGTCAAAGGCATTGGAGTAACGCCATTCAAACATCCCCATTTTAGTTGGAATCATTTCCAGGTCATTGGGGAGACGCCCTGTTAACATCTTACCTTGGCAATGTTTATGAATAGAGATGGCTGCTTGATGACCATGCTCGACGGCCCAAATAATATTTTTTGGCCCAAAGGCTGCATCACCACCAAAGAACACACCTTTTTTAGTCGACTCAAAAGTTGTTTCATCGACAACAGGTACAGACCATTTATCAAATTCAATACCTGCGTCTTTTTCAATCCATGGAAAGGCATTGTCTTGGCCAATTGCCAGAATAACATCATCACAAGGGATGGTTGTTTCGCCGACTACTTTTTGCGAAATAATGGCGCCCTTATCATCAAGTTCATATTCCATGATTTCAAAAACCATACCGGTTAATTTGCCATCTTTTACAACAAATGATTTAGGTGAGTGATTGACAAGAATTTCTACATTTTCTTCTTCGGCATCTTCTAATTCCCATTCCGATGCCTTGAAGAAAGCTCTGGGCTTGCGTGCCATAACTTGTACATTTGTAGCACCAAGTCGCAAAGATGTTCGGCAACAGTCCATAGCCGTGTTGCCGACCCCGATAATTAAAACATGTTTACCGATAGATTTTGTATGTTCGAATGCGACACTTTCCAGCCAATCAATTCCGATGTGAATATTATCACTGTCGTAACGGCCAGGTAGTTCAAGGTTTTTACCTTTTGGTGCGCCTGTGCCGACAAAGATAGCATCCCAATTATCTTCTAATAAGCCGTTCATACTCTCGACAGGGCTATCAAGTTTTAGTTCAACTCCCATATTAAGAATAGCATCAAGTTCTTCTCCGAGGACGTGTTCGGGTAATCTAAAGGCAGGAATGTTGGAGCGCATCAAACCGCCTGGTTCAGGCAGTTTCTCAAAAATAGTACATTCATATCCCATTGGCGCAAGGTCATTGGCTACCGTAAAGGAGGCGGGGCCTGCACCGATAAGGGCAATTCGCTTGCCATTAGTGGTTTTTGGTTTCGTGGGCAACCGATCTTTTATATCGCCTTTATGGTCCGCCGCCACACGTTTTAAGCGGCAAATTGCAACAGGCTCTTCATCAATCCGCCCGCGCCGACATGCTGGCTCACAAGGGCGGTCACACACACGCCCTAAAACACCAGGGAAGACATTGGATGCCCGATTGAGCATATATGCGTCGGCATATTTCCCTTGGGCGATTAGGCGAATATAGGCGGGAACTGGTGTATGGGCGGGGCAAGCCCATTGGCAATCAACAACTTTGTGAAAATAGTCCGGGTGGCCCACATTTGTAGGTTTCATAACACTTCCCAATCTGCGTTTACGACCCTTAATTCTGTAACGAGGTACGAACAATCACGCAAGACCAATTTTAGCAGATTTTTGCTTGTTTAAAGACTATCCATCCACTGGCTTCTTATCCTTAAGGATTTCAATCGCCTCGATGAATAACTGGGCATTGGCATATCGTCGCTGGGTTCCTGTCCAAACGCTCGAAAATATATTAGGTGAAGGGCTTGCTTATGCTTTGAGTTTTTTGATTAGCAATAAAACAAGGAGCACAATAATGATGGTAAAGATAACATATACGCTGCTCCATTTTAGTGAGGTAAAGGCGCTAGCAGTTTCGGCGACATTGTCGAGCCGCTCGGGAAATGCATTTAGCATTTTTCTAATGCTATGATTTTCTAGCAGATCAAAAACAAATGCACATAATGGCACTAAGGCAAGACGATGTCTGCCTGGATGGTCTGGCCATAAAGTTTTAGCTAATTGCATGATGAGGACCATAAATAAAGCGGTGTAAATCATCGGATAGGCCGTATCAGCCGTTAAGCTCATATAGGCATATGTGGCGCGTTTATCTCCATAACCTGTGATTAAATCATAAGCTTGTGTCGGGGTGTAGGAAAACAATAAGTCAAGGGGCTGAATTTTCTCAGCGCTACTTCCCACCATGCCCGACATAACCAGTGCGGCGAATAAAATATAAATTACCAGTAAAGCCCCAAGGCTTTTCCCATTAGATATGTTTCTTAAAAATTGCATTACTTCCCCGATATTAACCTATTGGTAGCGTTGGTGACAAACCCTGTTAAAAACTATGTATTTAAACATGACAGTGTTTGTCATGGTACATGATGACAAAAAAAGTCTAAGTCAGTTGGTAACCAGAAGATAAGGAACCGGGCTTTTGCCATGATTTGTAATCGTAATGTTATATTTTGCCGTCCACAAAGGCAACCATTGGCAGGAAGCTGGCTCGGCGTTCAGTTTCAACGTACATACAGCTTCGGCTTTCCCCATAACATTGCCAGCTTGTTCAACGATGCTCAGTTCAAGACTTTGATCGGAAATGGTTTTCCCCGAAAGAGTTTGCAAACTCAATTCGGCTTTTTCAGAGGCATAATAAATCTCTTGCAAAATTTCGGTGGCGCCAGCCGCAAGGATTTTCTTACGGTAAGCGGGGCCTTTAACTCGTCCACGATAGGCAACTTCTTGCAAGCCAGGTTGCAGGGCGGTGGCTGCGGCTTTCCATTCTTGGGCAAGGTCAGGTGTGTTTTCGCCCAAAGGTTTGGCACCGATACGCGACAAAGCAAGGGCAGCTTCTGCCATCGCGGTTGCATTTTTCTCTATTTTGGCTTGGTCGCCGGTTTGAATAATATCCAACAATCTGGCGTGAATTTGGGGCAAAGGTGCATTCGCGACTTCCACATTTTGTGTTTGCTTATGATCAGGCTGACAGGCGGACACGCTCAGCGCAATGCCCAATCCGGCAGTAATCATCAAGATGCTCGTGTTCATATAATATGTCGCCCAGCCAGAACCAAAATTCTCTCTTCCTTTAAAATGAAGAAATGGACTAGAATGTCAAGGTGGTTCTGGTTTACCAACTGCATTAGAGAGGGAAGGTATGTCTGAGAGACGAACTTTGCTAGTTGAAGACATTGTCGAGATCGCCGAGCATACATCTGCTTGTCTGCGTGAGGATGGTTGGTTGGTTGACGTTTGTCATGACGGATTAAGTGGGTATAAGAAAGCTTTGATCGGTGGTTATGATTTACTAATTTTTGATCGCATGTTGCCAGACGCCGAAGGTTTGGACATGGTGGAAAAATTACGGTCTCAAGATATTAATACGCCGGTTTTGATGCTGACAGCATTGGGAGCATCTGAAAATAAGGTTGAAGGATACAAACGGGGGGCAGATGATTACTTGGCCAAACCATTTCAACCAGAAGAATTGCTGGCGCGTGCCGGTGCGCTTGTACGTAGGACCAGGGGCCTCGTGCGAACAGATGTTATGGTTTATGAAGATATTAAATTATATGTGAAATCTCGCAAAGCTCATCGGGCAGATCGGCACTTAGCGCTGAGCCCAAAAGAAATTGATTTGCTTGTTTATTTCCTCGGTAATGCAGAAGCGATTATTACTAGAGATATGCTTTTGCGAAATGTATGGAATTTACATTTTGATCCTGGCACGAATGTGGTGGATGTTAATGTTGGCCGCTTACGTCGCAAACTGGAAGCTGGTGGCGAGGCGCAAATCCTCCATACCATTCGTGGGCTAGGCTATAAATTATCCCTAGAAGGAAAAGGCTAGTGGGGATGTGGTCGTCATATTTCTTCAGACTGGCCTTATTGGTAGCCATATTGCCTGTGTTGATTATGGGCGGCGCATTGACATGGAGCTATTCTTCGACGGCGACACAATTACGCACAGAGCGGGTTCACCAGATCAATGACGATATTGCGGCTTTGGTGGAAATTTATACGGAAAAAGGGCCGGACGGCGTGGTAGCTTCCATTAACAACCGTTTGAAGCTTATCCCCAAAACCCGTGCGCGGGCACACTATGCATTTATGGATAAAAATGGAAATAAATTAGCTGGAGATTTGGGCGGGGCTATTACTGGCAATAAAGATTACATACGATTTGTTGATTGGACAAATGAGCAAGAGGCACCTTTAATTGTGCGTAGTACGCCACTGCGCGGTGGAGAGGTTTTACATGTGGGACGAAATGACGAAATTCGTCAGGCGACCCTCGCTCGTCTTCGCAAGGCTTTTATGACAATGGTTCTTATTACTTTAGGACTGAGCATATTAGCGGGCGCTCTTGCTTCTTATATATTTAAACGCCGGATTAAGGCGGTCAATGAAACCTGCGAACAAATTGCTAATGGTCATTTGGATGCACGGGTAGCAGGTCGGCAAAGTGGCGATGAATTCGGAGTGTTAAGCGGGAATGTAAATGCCATGTTAGAAAGGATCGGTAAGTTGATTGCTTTGCGGAAAAATATTACCGATCAAGTTGCGCATGAATTACGGTCACCATTAACTCGCCTTGATGCGTGTTTAGTCAAAGCGGAAGCAGAAGCGAAAAACCCACAAGATATCGAAAATGCCCGCGCCGAGATTACCAATTGTATTTCCTTACTGGATGCTCTTCTTGATGTGTCTTCGTTAGAAGCGCAAGGGGG
>JAJRSG010000069.1 GCA_024278915.1 Alphaproteobacteria bacterium | reverse complement strand
TAAATGTCTTACGTCAACAGATGATAAGTGCAGTAGTTACTACCAGTTTTTTTCAAAGTCAATTTGCCATGACTATAGAAGAACGTGATGCGGCTCAAAAATATCTTAGTGAAACAATGGCAAAGGAGTTGCTAGATGTTAACTATCGCCATGCACCGTAAATTTTTAAATATTTAAGAATTTTTCAATTAGCACTTGATGCAAAGTGAAAGTAATAAATTACTTCTTTACAGACAAAGTCTTTTAAGATTGTCACCAAATAATTGTTTGATACAAAATTATATACCAAAATGTAACTAACCCAACCTAGAATGTACCACTGACGTTTAAGCGTACCCCCATACCTGTAGAACGGGTACGGTCTTCTATGATTTCCAGACCACCGATATCTCTTCTGGCATCATAAATTTCGCGTCTAAAACTGTCTTGTTGATCTAACAAATTGATAAGCGTGCCTTTGATCTTCAGGCCCCAGACATTTTTGTGCTCAATGTAGGCTTGTAGAGATGGGCTAGTTTTTGTGGCTTGGCTAATTGTGGTAAGTCTGTAAGAGGCGGCATTCCGACTATGGTTGATGTCGGCTCCATATGCCCAATCTGTATTCGGGATGTCATGTCGAAACTTTACGCTCCAGAATGTTTTTTTATCATTGTTAAGTCGCCGCGCAATCTTAGTGAGAGGGTCATCTACTGATGATTGCCTAAATTGTAATACCAGATCGAGCTGTGTGCCATTTACCCCCCACTTATCGCCCTTGATTGTTGCGTTGAAATCTACCCCGTAACGGTGTGCACTCTCTATATTTCCAACAGCGTCACCAGTGGCCCCGACAGGAATACGGTCAACTAAATCGGAAATAAGTTCGCCGTAGAATTTTGTTTTAAAGGTGTTTCCTTTACCAAAACCTTTGTCAAATTCGATAGATCCTAGCCAAGATTGCTCAGGGACAAGATTGCCATTTGCTGCATTGGATAAATTATCTTCTAAACTTGGTGAGGCTAAAAAATCAAAAAAGTTGAGCTGCCCGACCTCTCGTTCAATTTTTGTGCGAATTTTGAGGCGTTTTATCGGCTTATAGGTCGCGCTGGCAAAGCCTTTTGGCCGAACAAAATCACGTTTTTTATTGTTGCTAGGATCAGTTGCATCTGTTTGAGAAATTTCTGAATACTCGACTCCAGCCGAAATTTGTACATCCAGTTTCGGCGATATTTTTCGGCTGTGTGTTAAGGTGGCTTCTGTCCGAATTTCTTCAACCCTTGATGTTGACCCAGGTAAGGGTATTTCAAAAAAATCACCAGTTGCCGTATTTAAAGCAAGGAAATTTGATACAATGTCCAAATAGTTAAATGTGCCTTCTACACCAATTTGCCAGTCGCGCCCTTTGGTCGGCTTCCATGAATATTCGGCACGGGCAATGGCTTCCGCTTCGTCGGCAACCCGCAGGAAACGGCTTCCGCTAATTTGATTCGTCAGCGAACCTGCTGGGGCGAATGTATCAAAACGAGAAATGGTAGGGGAATGCTCAAAGCGGTAATAGCCGATGAGTTTTAATTTCCCGCCTAGTTTTTTTGGCCCTGCCGGAAATTCATAGTCGCCGTCAATTTCAGCATTCCACTCGTCCTCTGCGCTAGAGAATAAGGTTGCGTTATTATCACTGTCATTCGTGGGGATGATTGCAGTATGTTTTGAGGTTGAACTGTTGTCAGAGTAGAAGGTATTCAAAGCCGTATTTAAATTAATAATATGATCGGGTTTGGGTTTCCAAGTTAATGATACAGCAATCCCTGGGACATCACCATAAAAGGCTGTGGCTTCGTCGCGGGTTTCGATTGTTGTGAGATTTGCTACATTTCCATTGACCCGAAAACGCTGTTCAAACCCTTGTCCTCCAAATTGAAAAGAGTGGTTTCGTAGTCTGGCAGAGTAGGACAAATTTCCGCTCTCACCAGACATTGTCACAGAGCCAGTTCGGAAATTAGGTTTTAGATAGTCTCGAAATTGTGGGTCCCAACTCCAGGATCCGCTAAGACCTGTGTTTTTAGTAATGATATTGGCTACTTCACCTGTGAGACCTGGAATATCCAGGGAGGTACCATCAATAATTTCAATGCGTATTACGTTGGCGGCATTAATTCTGAGCAATTGGGTGCTGGCACTGGTCTTTCCGGAAATACGTTCTCCATTAATTAAAACATTGGCACCGCCATTTCCTAATCCTCGTTTACCGCTACTGGAAATAATTTGGAAACCTGGAATTTGGTTCACCATATCCGAGGCTGTACGTGGCGCATATTGTGCAAAAAAATCTAATGTATAGCTTCTCCCCTTGGTTTGTTTTGCGGAGACGGCAATCGCTTCTTGGGCATAGGCGTTGGCGGCACTGCCGAATATGGAAATGCAAGATAATGCTGTGCCAGCCCAAACAAGCGTAGGGAAATGTTTCAAAATTAGCTCCGATGAAATTACGTCGGAGTGACTATGGCCCAGTCGCGCGCAGGAAAAAGTGAACAAATTGTAATCTTACCTTTGAAAGGGCTGTAAATCGCAATGCGACCACTAAGCGGTTGTAAGCCGTCGGCTAAATACCTTTCGGTGATATTAGGTATGTGAAGCCCTTGGTGAAAACGTGGCACCCTCTATTTTTGTGTTTGCTTGCCTGTGATAAGGATCAGAATTCCGGTTGCCCATGATAGCCATTTTTCGCATATATCAGCAAATACACCGTTAAAGTTGGACGCGATTGCCGCAATGGCGAAACCGATGAGGACAGCGAAAAATATATGTGCGCCGTTTACGCGCCAGCCCAGGCAGCGAGTTAATGTAGCTGGACCGAAGGCGGCGCCGAGGGCAACCCATGAAAACAAGACGCGGTCAAAGATGGAATCTGGCAAGATCAAGGTCAAAATGACCGAGATAATGGCAATGACAATCATTGATAGGCGCCCTGCAAGAAGCTCTCGTCCCGGCATAAATCGTGCTGCACCCAGATCGTGGGAGATCGCAGAAGCGGCGGCAAGAAGCAGGCTGTCGACTGTGGACATCACGGCTGATAAAATCGCGGCCAACACGATTCCTGCCATGACAGGCGGCAAATATTGTTCTGCCGCTTTGAAGAAAATTTGTTCGGAAGGTGTATCAGGCATCAGAGCGCGGGCCGAGAAGGCAAGGGCTGTGACGCCAATATAGATAAGACTCCCCCACCCAATCGTTATGGCAGCTCCTTGGAGGCGGGCGCGACTATCTTTGGCGGCCATCACCCGGTTAAGCAGTTGTGGTTGACCGGCGGCGCCCAACCCGGTGCCAAATAAGCCTAAGCCTGCACCGAGAGCAACCATGCCGACAATACCGCCTGATAATTGAAAGTATCCGGTGGCCTCACGGGCATGTAATGTTTCCATAACTGCCCCTAGTCCACCTGCAGCCTGTACAGTCACATAGGGGACAATAAGGCAGGCAGAAAGCATGACGACTGCTTGCAAGGCATCGGTAACGCTGGCGGCCAAGAAACCGCCAAGCAAGCAATATATGACGATAATGACCGCGCCTAAAATAATGCTTTCAACCATGGACAGGCCAAAAACAGAGGAAAATGCGTTACCGGCGGCTTGGAATTGGGCGGCAACATAGAACACAAAGCAAAAGATAATTAAGACAGCAGACAAGGCGGCAATTCTGGATTTCCATTTATTGGTAACATCAGTTGTCATAAAGTCGATCATAGTGATGTGGCCTTTTTCTGCGGTTTCCGCATTCAAACGCGGCCCCATGACTAACCACGTTAAAAGATAGCCTAGGAAGATGCCGGGGACGAGCCATAAAGCTTTCACACCCGCACTGAACACAAATCCTGTATAACCTAAGATTACCCATGCTGAAGATGTGGAGGCGGCATATGATAGTCCGGCTGTCCATGCACCTAGTCCGCCGCCATTGGCTTTGCTGGCAATGAAGAAGTCACTTTCGGAATGTACCCGTTTGGAGGCCCAAAAACCGATCAGGAGTAAGACGATTTTATAAAAAATAAGCGTAATAAGTACGATTGTGGTTGATGACACGTGGATACCCCTGTTTGTTTTTTCGACACCATAGCTAAAGTTAAGGCAGAAGTCAGAAAAAATTTATGGCTGCGATCATCTCAGTGACCGCAGACTGGCCAGTGACGCGCAATGCAAAACACACAGCTTATATTCCTCTGATAATAAGCATAGAATATTGAAAAATATATAGGATTAGCATGACATATATTGTGAAAGACGAATGCATTAAATGCAAATTTATGGACTGCGTAGAAGTCTGTCCCGTGGACTGCTTTTACGAAGGTGCCAATATGTTGGTTATTCATCCTGATGAATGTATTGATTGCGGGGTTTGCGAACCGGAATGCCCAATTGATGCGATTGTGCCTGACACTGAAGATGATAAAGACGGCAAATGGCTTGAAATTAACACCAAATACGCAGAGCTTTGGCCCAATATTACCATTATGGGTAAGCCGCCTGAAGACGCGGAAAAATTTGAAAAC
>JAJRSG010000068.1 GCA_024278915.1 Alphaproteobacteria bacterium | reverse complement strand
TTTTGAAACATCCCCATTGCCCGCAAACTACGATCACAAATAACATCGGTAACAGTTCGTTGAAAACTTGCTGCCAAATCTGCTTTATTTTGTAACGTGGCTTTGCCAAATACAGCATAGGCTCGAGCAGTGGCTGTTTTCAAGCCTGCAAATGAAAAGTCCGCATGGGGTTTTCCTTTAAACGGGCGCGGCAATGAAATTGACTTTTCATCCCCATTTTGCGCAATTTTTTCAAGGGCGGGGCCGCCAGGAAACCCTAAATTCATTATTTTAGCCGTCTTATCAAAGGCCTCTCCTGCCGCATCATCGACGGTTGTGCCCAAACGAACATACCGTCCAAGTCCTTCGACGCTTAAGAGCTGTGTATGCCCTCCTGAAACCAGTAACAATAAATATGGAAATGGGCAAGCCGTAGACAAGCGGGGTGATAAGGCATGCCCCTCCAAATGGTTGACCGCTATCAGAGGAATATCCAAGGCCAATGACAACCCTTTGGCACACATTAACCCTGTTATAACCCCTCCGATTAACCCTGGCCCTGCCGTAGCCGCAATTGCGGTCAAATCTGTATATTCAATTTTGGCATTTTTTATTGCCTGCTCCACCAACCCTTCAATTTTCTGCATATGTGCACGAGCCGCTATTTCAGGAACAACACCTCCATAAGGCGCGTGCTCTTCATTTTGAGATGCGATCAGAGAAGATAGCACTTCAATCGTTCCATCTGAATTTCGCAATAGAACGGAAGCAGCCGTTTCGTCACACGAGCTTTCAATTCCCAAAACGATTACAGGGTGAGGTTTACTTTTTTCAACGGTGGCGTTCATACAATGCCAATACCTTGCGCAGTACAACTAGGCAATATGTGAAAACATAATTCCGAACAGCAGACAATGCTTGAAGTGCTTGACGACGAGATATAAACTAAAGGAATGGAGAGCTATATGAGCGATAAAAAGCCTGATACAAATAATACTAAAGAAAAAGATCAGAAAGCGACTTCTTCTGAAAATAAGCCTACCAAAGCCAAACAGTCAAAAAACCGCGATTCTTCATCAGAAAAAACACCTGTATTCAACTCTGTAATTCCACCTAAACAAAAAAACAAATCCAAATCGCATAAAGGAATTAGCCGTGCCTCTGCTGTTTTTCTCTCCCTATTGGCTGCCCTCACAGGCGCGGCAATTGGTTGGTTGGGTCCAACAATGTTTAAAAACACTGGCGTTACCGATGCGCTCAATCAAACAGTTCTAAACGTAAAATCGGAATTAAGAACTGAAAATGAAAAAATTAAGTCGTTAGAAAATGAATTGAAAACGGCACAGGAAAAAATTGCCCAAAATACCAAACAGTTTACCAAACTAACGAACACATTATCTCTCCAAGAGGCTCGTTTTAGTGAACTTGTAGCAAATAACACCAATGAAAATTACGAAAATCTACTTACCCGCCTTGATACTCTGAAAGCCAGAATTGATGCCCAAGAAGCTTTAAGTGGCACTAAATCCGGAAGTAAAGAAATGAGTGAAGGAGCAAAAGTGCTACTTGCCCGCTTAAGCTCGCTCGAAACACAAATTGTAGATTTGCAAAAAAATATACAGCAAGTAGAAAGTAAACCCGAGTTTCCAATGCCCAGTACAGAGCCGATCAATTTACCAGAGACGCAAATAGAAGGTAAACTTTCGTTAGAAGACCGGACTAACATATTAAATACTTTGATCGACAGCTTCCCAAAAACAGAAATGTTGGAAGCGGTAAATGCGCAAAACAAAATTGCCTCTAAGAAACCAAGCTGGTTACAAAACATACTAAGCAAGCATGTTAAAGTACGCGATGATAATACACCCGCACTTACCACAATCAATGCAGCTGAAAATGCCCTTAAAGCAGGTCAAATTGAAAAAGCCATTTTACAAGTTAAAAAATTGAATCCACCTGTGCGAGTTTTGGCTAAAGAGTGGATTGTTGCAGCTAAAGAAGCAGATAAAACTTTAAACCCAGCCACAACAAATAAAGACGAAAGATAATTTATGGCCCGCTATCTCATTTTACCTCTCGTTCTCCTTTTAGCTCTAGTCGCCTTGCTTGTTTATGTTGGAAATGAGCAATGGGTACAATTTAGCTTATTGTCCAGTGAACCTCAAAACCTGACAAAAAACGAGATTAGCATTTCTTTACAAGCTGCTATTATCGGCATTGCAACACTGGTCGTGAGCATTATCGCAATTTGGTCTCTAATAACTTGGTTATGGTACTTGCCGCGGCGAGTTAAAACTGGTTTCGGGCGCAAACGTGGAAATCACGGGTTAGATGCCTTAGAAGAAGCACTTCTATCTTCCGAAACTGGGAACGGAGACCGCGCATACAAACAAGCCAGGCGGGCGGGCGAACTTTTGAAACGCCCTGCCCTTACGGGGCTCGTGGCCGCCAAAGCTGCTGAAGCAGCTGGAAATCATGAAGAAGCCAGAGCGCAATATACAGCATTATTAGATTCACTAAAAACAAAAGCCGTCGGCCTACATGGCCTTGCCAGAATAGCCTTCAATACAGGTGATTATGCTACAGCTATAGAAATGGCACAATCTGCAAACCAATCCCCCAAATCGGGAAAGTGGGCTTTGGATTTTTTATTGAAATCACAAATTTCCTTAAGTGAGTGGGATGGTGCTCTAGATAGCTTGCAAAGTGCTGAAAAGCGAAAAGCCATGGATAAAGATGCTATTTCCAGAATGAAATGCGTTATCTTAGCCGCTAAGGCAGCAGCATTGGAGAGTGAAGGCAAGCAAAGCCTGGCCTTTGAGACAGCGCAAAAAGCAATTGGCACACATACCGCATTTGCTCCCGCCAATGCACTCGCCGCCCGCCTCATGGACCAAAACGGCCAATCAAAAAAAGCTGCACATTTATTAGAAAAAGCATGGGCACAAAACCCACATCCTGCTCTTGCTTTATCTTATAGAGATTTGTTTTCAAACGAATCCGAAAAAGTGTGCGAGAAAAAAATCAAAGCGCTCATCAAAACAAATCCAAACCATCGGGAGAGTCATATTCTTGCTGCAGAACAAGCCCTTAGAAATAAAGATGGTGTGAAGGCATTAGAATCACTAGGCAACTTACTTCAATCTGAAGAACCCACAGCAAGGCTTTGCACATTAGCTTCACTGGCTGAAGAACTTCTAGGGAATGATGTTGATGCAAGGGCATGGCAAATTCGGGCGGTAACGGCCCCTGTAGAAGCGGATTGGTCTGACCTTGACCCTGACGGTCCTGCTTTTAACTACACACAAAGCGATTGGCAAAGATTAGTCATTTCTTATGGTGAAGATGGAGAACTCATCCATCCTCGCTATGAAAACCATCAGAAGCGAAAACTTGTGCTGGAAACGGATAGCATTCCTCAACTAAACCCTGAACAAAGTAGCAACAAGGAAGAAGAAGTAACGACTCCCAATCCGGATACACCAAGTGAACTTTCCAAACGACTTGAAAACCTATTAGACAACGAAGAATAACCTACAAAAAGGTAGATAAAAAATGAGCATTGAATTTAACCAGTGCGGCAAGATTGCTGTCGTCACAATTAACAACCCTCCGGTTAACGCCTTGTCGCACCACATCCGGCAAGGTTTGGTAGAAGCAATCACCCGCATAAATGAAGATGAAGACATTGAAGGAGTGATTATTACCGGCGAAGGCCGAATTTTCATCGGTGGAGCGGACATTAAGGAATTTGGAAAACCGCCACACGAACCACATTTGCCTGATGTTATAAACTTTATTGAAAGTTGCCGTGTACCTACCCTTGCAGCAATTAATGGTGCAGCACTTGGTGGCGGCCTAGAGGTTGCTTTAGGTTGTCGCTATAGGATAGGATCAGAATCTGCCAAAACAGGTCTCCCAGAGGTCAACTTGGGTCTTATTCCGGGCGCAGGTGGCACACAAAGACTGCCACGGTTGATCGGTGCAACCAAAGCGGCAAAAATGATCGCAACGGGAAAGCCATTAAATGCGAAACAAGCATTAGAAGTAGGTATCTTAGACACTGTATTTACTGAAAACTTACTTGAAAACGCGCAATTATTTTTGACTAACATTATTAATAGCAACCAAGACCGCACGGCCCTCTGCGACGTAACATCATTACCTTTCCCTGACCCAAAAGGTTTCGAAGCATTAGGAAAGACTGTCAAAGCACGTGCCCGAGGACAGTTATCTCCTTTAAAAGCATTAGAAGCTGTAGAAGCGGCCCAAAACCTTCCCTTTAAGAAAGGGCTAAAACGCGAGCGGGAAATTTTTGCTATTTGTATGGAAAGTGACCAGAGAGCGGGACTAATTCACTCCTTCTTTGCCCAAAGGCAAGTTGGAAAAATACCTGGATTAGAGAACTCAAATACCCGGAACATTGAAACGGTTACAATACTTGGTGCAGGTACAATGGGCATCGGGATCGCCATTGCATTTTTGGATGGTGGTTACACAGTTCAAATTTTTGACATCAACCAAGACGCTCTTGAAAAAGCACTAACACGAATTTCCAAAACCTATGAAGGCAGTATCAAAAAAGGGAGAATTAGCGAGTCACAAATGCAAGAAAGACTATCTAGACTTTCCGCTATTCAAGAAATGGTGTCAGCAGCAAACTCAGACCTTATCATAGAAGCCGCCACAGAAAATATGGATATTAAAAAATCCATATTCCACGAATTAGATAGCCTAGCGAAATCTGACTGCATCCTCGCGAGTAATACTTCATACTTGGATATCAACATTCTAGCACGAGAAACTAAACGACCGTCAAATGTCATTGGTATGCATTTCTTTAGCCCTGCAAATATCATGAAATTACTTGAAGTTGTTCGTACCGACACTGTTTCCGATGAGGTGTTAAACACGGTCATGAAAACAGGGAAATCCATAGGAAAAATATGTGTTTTATCAGGTGTATGCGACGGGTTTATCGGCAACCGAATTTTAAAGTCTTACCGCAAGCAAGCAGATTTTATGATTGAAGATGGTGCAATGCCCCAAGATGTTGACAGAGTAATGCGGAAATTTGGCCTTGCCATGGGACCTTTTCAGGTTTCGGACCTCGCAGGAATTGATATCGGCTGGCATACACGAAGACGTGAAGATGCTACCCGCCGTGAAACAGAGCGCTATGTGGATATAGCCGACAAGTTATATGATTTAGGTAGACTAGGTCAAAAAACCGGAGCGGGTTATTATTTGTATGAAAAAGGCAACCGAACTCCGCTTGAAGACAAACTAGTCGAAGAAATTATTCTGGACGCGTCAAAACGAAATGGCATTACGCGCCGCGAATTTAGTGATGAAGAAATTTTAAACCGCATCACATTTGCAATGGTAAATGAAGGTGCTAAAATTTTGGAAGAAGGCATTGCTCTTCGTGCCCTAGACATTGATATGGTATTTGTTCATGGATACGGATTCCCTGCTTACCGTGGGGGGCCTATGTTTTATGCGGACCAAATTGGGGCTAAAATGATCTATGATGGCATCTTAAACTTTGCAAAAGATGACCCGGATTCGTGGAAACCATCAGAGTTATTGAAAACTCTGGCAAAAACAGAAGGCAAATTCGCGGATTTATAATATAAGCTAGCGAACTTTACGTTCGCCCTGCTCATGCATTTCTTGAGCTTCAATACTAAGGACAGCGATCGGGCGGGCTTCTAATCGGCCAAGCCTGATCGGGTCACCGGTTTCCAAGCAATATCCATAGGTACCATCTTCAATTCTATCCAGTGCCTGATCAATTTTTGAAATCAGCTTACGCAAACGGTCCTTAGTACGGAGTTCTAGTTGTCGGTCAGCATTCGCAGATGCCGCATCACCTAAGTCTGGGTGAGATACACTTTCGTCTTTAAGATATTCCATTGTACCTTGAATTTGGCCAATTAAATCTTGCTTCCAATTTTCAAGTTTTTGCCGGAAATACTCTTTTTGCTTTGCTCCCATGAATTTTTCGTCCTCTGAAGGGCGATAATTCTTGGCAAGCCTTGTACGTTTTACCGTTGTATTAGTCATTTGAACTCCCCAATCCAACACAGAATCTGATAAGTTTGCAAATCATGTCAGGCCTATAACTGAGGCACCTTCTCGGAACAACTAAAATATTCGTATAGTTCACAAGTATTGTATTTGCCCTTTGCCATAAAAAATTTATAACCAATATAAATGATGAGGCGATTATGAAATTTACAGGTACAGACAAATACATTGCAACTAAAGATTTGCGTATGGCAGTAAACGCCGCCATTACGTTAGAGCGCCCACTTCTTATTAAAGGGGAACCTGGTACAGGTAAAACTGTACTGGCCGAAGAAATTGCCAGTTCTTTGGGGACCGACTTGCTAGAGTGGAATATTAAGTCGACAACCAAAGCACAACAAGGCCTCTATGAATATGACGCCGTTGCCCGCCTACGTGATAGCCAACTGGGCGATGATAAAGTCCATGATATTTCCAACTACATCAAGAAGGGAAAATTATGGGAGGCATTTACTTACAAAACGCGCCCTATTTTGCTTATTGATGAAATAGACAAGGCAGATATCGAATTTCCCAACGACTTGTTACATGAACTCGACCGTATGCAATTCCATGTATACGAAACCGGAGAGACCATTACGGCCAAACAGCGCCCGATTATTCTCATAACTTCAAATAATGAGAAAGACTTACCGGATGCTTTTTTACGGCGATGTTTTTTCCATTACATTCAATTTCCAGATCAGGAAACAATGAAAAAGATCATTGATGTGCATTTCCCTGATATTAAGTCCAGATTAGTAGCTGCCGCGCTCAAACGATTCTATGCAGTACGTGATGTACCGGGCCTCAAGAAAAAACCATCTACATCCGAGCTATTGGATTGGTTGAAATTATTGATGGTAGAAGATATCGATCCAGAAACCTTGCGAGAAACTGATAGTACCAAGCTAATCCCGCCATTGCACGGTGCCCTTCTTAAAAACGAGCAAGACGTACATTTATTTGAACGCCTCGCATTTCTGTCAAGACGGAACGGCTAACCCCCACACATTAGGTACTTCTTCCAATAAATTTTGATAATAATGCTGAAATCCAGGAAGCTTCACCTGATTAAGGAAAGATGAGTAAGCCAGATAACTGACCAAAAACCGCATATCTTTTATCCAAGGTGGCAAGACATCAGGTACAACTAACTTTCCTTGTGCCGATAATGAGGCTAACGCTGGAATATCCTCTAAATCCATTTTACCCACAAATAGTAACCGAATAAGGTCTGCGCGGCCAAGCTTTGTTACCGTACGTAAGAAATTATGGACACGTAAAAGCCCGTTAAGATATACGCCGTCTTTAGTGAAAGGTGCACCACCTGTCATCACGCCACCTCGAAAAACACGCCTTGTATCCTCAAAAGCCTGTGATTTATCATCCGTTCTGGTTAGAAAATATCTATAAACCTCTATAAAATCAGCACCTTGTACGGACATGTGAATCGCAATTACCCGATCAACCAAGCGTCTGAAACGTACAGGGTCCATGGCTCCGGTTATAATTTCAGCAAATACAGCTAGCCCCTCCTGTATTTCTGTGGTGCCGGCATGGGCCGCCCCCAATATAGGGAAATCCGTTTGCGCTCTGCCATTAAGCGCGGTCCCCACATGCACCAAAGCTTCATGGTGCAGCAATTGCCTTATATCTATCGAAGAAAACTGCGCGTCTTTATGTATCCTAATTCGTTTCGCCCCAGCCAACACCTTTGCTGATAGATTGGCTTCGAGTTTTACCTCTGGCATATTCCCGGTGAAATACTTTCCTAACTTTTCTCTTAAATGAGCGGCAAAAATTGTAGCACCAAAGTGTTCCTCCTCACCACCAAGTACCAACTTACCATTATCTAACCCCGCTAACGAAGCATCCATATGGCGAGCTAAATCGATAGTTCTCGTTTTCCCATCTATCAATTTATGAGTGGGTGGGCGGTACAAAATTGATGAGTAAGTAAAGAAATCAGACGTACCCATGCTTTCTAACATAAGGGCTGTCGTTTCCAAGGTAGTTGCTAACCGTTCTAGCCATACTGTAGTTGGGTGCTCCCCAACAAGTAGCTCTCTAGCCTTTCCGATTGCAGCTCGGCTCTCCAACCCATCAAATTTTGGGTATGAGACAGTGGGTAGTTTTTCTTCTTTATTGGCAAAAAAATCACCTCGTATACTTGGTGCCCATGATACTGAACGCAATATACGCATAGGTCTTTCAGCTTGTCGCAAATACTGCGCCGCCAAGACTAGATTTGTGTAAGATTGGTCATTTAAGGCGATCATACCCTCACTTTACCCAATTTTTGCGACAAAACCAGAATATTAGAAAAATAGAACAAACCATAAACATTTGTTGACTATTTCATGTGAACATGGGAATGATAAGAAAACACGGAGCATTTCATGGGTAAACCCTTAAATATATTTGTATGCCAATCATGTGGCACCATTCATGGAAAATGGGCAGGGCGTTGTGACTCTTGCGGACAATGGAATTCGTTAGTTGAAGAAATTACAGCTCAGAACAAACCCAAATCAGGATTGAGAAAAAAATCAAGAGGCATTGAATTCGTTGACCTGGCTGGCATTTCAAAAGACGTTCCCCGAATTGATACTGGAATAGCCGAACTTAACCGAGTAACGGGCGGCGGACTTGTTCCAGGTTCAGCTTTGCTTATCGGCGGAGACCCTGGCATAGGAAAATCCACCCTTCTCTTACAAGCTTGTGGTGCTATGGCCTCAGCGGGCGTTAAGACAGCTTATATTTCGGGAGAAGAGGCGACAGCCCAAATTAGGAGGCGAGCCAAACGACTAGGCTTAGCAGATACTCCCGTCGACCTCGCTGCAGAAACATCTGTCGGCCCGATCATTGACGGCCTTATGCAAACCAAGCCAGATGTAATTATTATTGATTCGATCCAGACACTATGGACAGACCTGCTTGGCGCCGCCCCCGGAACCGTGGCACAAGTGCGAGCATGTGCACAAGAACTCACTCGGTATGCAAAAAAAAGGGGGGCATGTGTAATTTTAGTTGGACATGTTACCAAAGATGGCCAAATTGCTGGACCGCGTGTGGTCGAACATATGGTTGATGCGGTTCTTTACTTTGAGGGTGACAGAGCTAATCAATTCCGAATTTTACGGGCTCACAAGAACCGTTTTGGCCCTACAGACGAAATCGGTGTGTTTGAAATGGGTGAAATGGGCCTCAGCGAAGTAGCTAACCCTTCTGCTCTCTTCCTAGATGGGCGAAGTGAAGCCGCTAGCGGTACGGCCGTATTTGCTGGCCTAGAAGGCACTCGGCCTCTTTTAACCGAAATTCAGGCACTTGTTGCTCCTGCTGCATTTGGTACGCCGCGCCGCGCCGTTGTCGGTTGGGATAGTGGACGTCTCGCTATGGTACTTGCTGTATTGGAAGCTCGCTGCGGTGTTAATTTCGGAGGTAAAGACGTATATTTAAATGTTGCAGGAGGTTTGAAAATAAATGAACCAGCCGCAGACTTAGCCGTTGCAGCTGCCCTTGCCTCCTCTGTATTTGATACGGCGCTCCCCGCTGATTGTGTTGTATTTGGAGAAATTAGTTTGTCTGGTGATATAAGAACAGCAAGCCGTACAGATGCAAGATTAAAAGAAGCCTCCAAGCTCGGCTTCAAGCGTGCCATTTCGGCAAATCAGACTAACAGAACATCAACAAAAACCACATCTTCACTGCCAATCATTGAAATCAAAGCTTTGCCTGAATTGATATCCCGTGTAGAAGCATTTTCAGAAGGGTGATTTGTATATAGCATCACCTATAATGAATAGTATTCGACAGGACGAATAATGGATATTGGGCCTTGGACATTTGGCGGTTTTGACATCGTTGTGTTCTTAATCCTTGGTTTTTCTGGCATTTTAGCCTTTGCCCGTGGCCTTTCACGAGAAATTATTTCTATTCTTGCCTTGTTAATCGGCCTAGCTGGCGCGTTATTTGTATTTGGAAGATACCGAATCGACGTACAAAACTTCATTCGACCTGGCTGGCTAGCGGACGGTGCCTTGTTTATTGGCGTTTTTGGCGCCCTATTCCTCATGGTTTCTTTTATTTTAAGAGGTTGGGCCAAAACTATTCGAGGACGTTCGCCTGGCATTTTTGAACGTATTTTAGGCTTTGGCTTTGGCCTTATTCGCGGCGCAATTCTTGCCTCATTATTTGTATTAGTCGCTTCAGAATCTGCGAAAGACGGTGAACCTGCCGCCTGGATGACAGAATCAACCACTTATCCTACAATAAGAAAAATAGCTGACACCCTTCTAACGCTTCCTTTCGCCCGTGCAAAAGAAATAGCTGAAGACATAAAAACCAAAGGAGAAGGTTCTGATATTCTCCCCGACATCCCGGAAAAAGACCAATAAGGTACTTGATATGAGAACGTCCCCAACACCCACACAAAAGCATAATAGCTCACGTCCCTCACCTCTTCCCCAAGCCCAAGTATATGACATTGACCCAAAGTCCCTTTCTCTATCTCCTAAGATCAGAGAAGAATGCGGAGTATTTGGTGTATTTGGTGCTGATAATGCGGCTGCGATTACAGCCCTAGGCTTACATGCCCTTCAACACCGTGGACAAGAAGCTTGCGGGATTGCCTGCACAGACGGTAAAAAGTTCCATACTGAGCGTCACCTTGGATTAGTTGGTGATAACTTTACTGGCTCGGATCCAAGTGAACGCCTCCCCGGACATGCCGCCATTGGGCACAACCGTTATTCAACAGCGGGACAAACAATATTACGTAACACCCAACCTCTCTTTGCAGATTTAGAAACAGGTGGGTTTGCGATGGCTCACAATGGCCATTTGACAAATGCATATTTGATGCGCGAAAAACTAGTTAAAGATGGCGCTATTTTCCAAAGTACGAGTGATACAGAGGTTGTTGTACATCTCGTATCACGTTCGCGCCGGGTGAAATTCATTGATAAGTTTATCGATGCGCTTCGCCAAATTGATGGCGGTTTTGCCTTTGTTGGCCTTACCAATAAAACGCTAATCGGCGCTCGAGATCGCTTGGGTATTCGACCATTGATAATCGGCAAAAAAGACAATACCTACTTTTTGGCATCAGAAACTTGCGCCCTCGATATCATTGATGCAGAAGTGTTTAGAGAAGTCGAACCAGGAGAAGTCGTCATTATTAGTGAAAGCGGCATAGAATTTATTCGTGCCTTCCCTAAAGTGCCTTCTCGGCCATGTATTTTTGAATTTGTATATTTTGCACGCCCGGATAGCATCGTAGGCGGGAAAAGTGTTTATGAAGTTCGTAAACGTATGGGCCAAAGATTAGCACAAGAAACACCTCCTGGTGATATAGACTTAATTATTCCCGTGCCAGACAGTGGTGTTCCCGCCGCTTTGGGCTATGCCCAAGAGAGTGGCATTCCATTTGAACTTGGCATTATTCGAAACCATTATGTAGGGAGGACATTCATTCAGCCAACACAACAAATTCGGGATATGGGGGTTCGTTTAAAACATTCAGCCAACCGTAAACTTATAGAAGGCAAACGAGTGTTGCTTGTAGACGATTCGATTGTACGAGGAACCACTTCGACTAAAATTGTACGTATGATCCGTGATGCAGGTGCAAAAGAAGTCCATTTTCGTTCTGCCTCACCTCAAATCAAACATCCCGATTTTTACGGTGTTGATATGCCAAGCAAAGAATTGCTTATGGCTGCCAACCATGATTTGGAAATGATGAATAAATTATTGGGGGCTGACAGTCTCGGGTTTTTATCCGTCGATGGTTTATACTGGGCAATGGGCATTAATGAACGGAATCAAGAGCTACCTCAATACTCAGACCATTGTTTCACGGGTGATTACCCGACTGCACTTGTTGATTTTGATCGCAAGACTAAGGGGCAAGACCCACAAATGTCATTCTTAGTAGAAGTTGCCTAAACATGACTAATACAAATGAAAACAAGCCACTAGCAGGGCGAGTAACCCTTGTTACTGGCGCCTCACGCGGTATTGGCTATCAGGCCGCAATTGCCTTAGCCAAAGCGGGGTCTCATATTATCGCGACAGCTCGTACTCAGGGCGGCTTAGAAGACTTAGACGATGCCATTCGTGCCATCGGCGGAGAAGCAACACTTGTGCCAATGGACTTGAAACAAGCCGATGGTATCGACCAATTAGGCTCCATTATCAATGATCGGTGGGGACAACTAGACGGGCTTCTTGCCAATGCCGGTTTATTAGGTGAAATGGCACCTCTGCCACATATTTCTCCCAAAAAGTGGGAAGAGACATTTGCTGTCAATGTAACTGCAAATTTTAGACTTATCCGCTCCCTTGATCCCTTACTACGCGCGGCACCTTCCGGGCGAGCCATTTTTATGACTTCTCGTAGTGCTGTCAGCAGAAAAGCTTTTTGGGGGCTGTACGCTGCAAGTAAATCCGCCCTGGACGCCATGGTTTTATCATATGCCCAAGAAATCGAACAAACCAATTTGCGGGTAAACCTAGTAACTCCAGGCCCTGTTAGAACGCAAATGCGGGCAAAAGCAATGCCGGGGGAAGATCCTGATACCTTACCTACTCCTGCCGATATTGCGCCGCACTTCATTCCATTTCTTTCAGAAGAATGGGATCAACACGGCCAAATCATTGATCTACATGAGCGTGTAACAACCTAAGCGTAAGGATTAGCTCCAGCGCGAACAAATAAACGAATGGGTATCCCCGGCATATCAAAATCATCCCGTAACCCATTGATCAGGTAACGCTTGTAACTTTCAGGGACCGCGTTTTCACGTTAACTTTTTACGACAAATGTTGGAGGGCGTGTTTTCGTCTGACTAATATATTTCAAACGAACAGCCCGTCCATTTGCTGCAGGCGGCGGATGTCTTTGTGTTTTCTCTGAAAGCCATGCATTTAAATCTGATGTTTTTACTTTAGCTGACCAATCAATTTGCACCCGTTCAATTGCAGGCAATAAACGGTTTATACTCTTACCCGTTAAGCCGGAAAACATAATTAAAGGTATGCCACGCATTTGGGGTAACAAACGTTCGACTTTCTCACGCAACATTTTGGCTCGTTCAGATTTATCTTTTACCAAGTCCCATTTCGTAACAGCAAGCACCATTGCGCGACCTTCACGATAACACAAATCTGCAATTTGCATATCCTGTTTATCAAATGCACCCTCAGCATCCATAAGCAGGACGACAACTTGAGCAAATTTTATAGCCCGCAAGGTCTCACCAACCGACAGTTTTTCTAGTGTTTCTTGCACACGAGCTTTTTTTCGCATACCGGCTGTATCATGGAATTGTACTCGCCTTCCTTCCCACAACCAATCTATAGTAATTGAATCTCTTGTTACGCCCGCTTCAGGGCCGACTAGTAATCTATCCTGCCCAATCAATGTATTGATCAATGTAGATTTACCCGCATTCGGGCGGCCAACGACGGCAATACGAACAGGAGCAACCGAAGTGTCAATATCACTATCATCAAGAGATAAGTTAACACTACGAAGGGCGACATTCACAGCATCATCAAGTTCTAAGGTCCCTATATTATGTTCTGCGGCGACTTCTATTGGATCCCCAAGACCAAGCGAATAACCTTCGCCAACGCCAGTATCCGATGCTCTACTTTCGCACTTATTTGCAACAAGCACTGTTGGTTTTCCCGTTTTACGAATAAAATCAGCAAATATTTCGTCAAGACCAGTAACGCCAATACGAGCATCATAAACAAACAATACCACATCTGCAGCGTGCACAGCAGATTCTGTCTGTGCACGCATCCTTGCTTCCAAACGTTCACCTTCTGCGTCTTCAAAACCAGCAGTATCAACAATAATTACACCCTCACCTCCAAGTCGCGCAGGCGCTTCGCGGCGATCACGTGTCACACCGGGCGTGTCATTTACAATAGCAAGCCGTTTACCAGCAAGTCGGTTAAACAAAGTTGATTTACCAACATTTGGGCGCCCGACGATGGCGACAATAGCTTTTCTAAGTGTTGGCTCTAGTTCCTGATCGTTGTCAAAACTATCATCAAACTCATCTGTGGAATTATCCATCATTCTGCCCTAGTTCAAAGCAGTAAGCTTCGCCTTATCCGTAATGTAGTAAACTGTATTGTTAGCTACAATTGGGGAAATATATACATCTCCACCTAATTTAAATCTGTAGGTAATTTCGCCGTTCAATGGATTGATTTCAAGCCCAATACCATGAGAACTCATCAGAACCAATCGGTTACTGGTCATAACTGGCCCGGCCCACGAAATACGTTTTTTGCGTTTTTTGTCATTCCTAAACGTTTTCAATTGAGTCAGCCAAATCACGGTGCCGTCTGATTTCGACATACAAACGACCTCTCCTTCTGTCGTAACAGTATAAAGGAAGTTCCCGATAACTAATGGAAAGCCTAGAGAACCAGCAGGTTGCGTCCAAACACTCTGGCCTGTCCGAAAATCAAACGCAGTTAATGAACCACTTTGCGTCGTAGCAAAAACATACCCATCCGCAATTACTGGGCCGGATGCGATATCATTCAAAGTTGCCAATGGCGTGAGGTTTTTCGTAGCATTCAAAGAATTTTGCCATAATACACCACCATTTTGCACTCGTAAGGCAATAATTTCTCCAGAGGAAAACGGTGCAATGACAACCTCACCCACGACAGCAGGACTCGGTGAAGTTAACATCCTCGCCGTTTCAATAATCGCTTGATATGTCCAGAGCGTAGCGCCTGTATTAATATCGACAGCAAACAATTCATTATCATCAGACACAGCAAACATACGTCCGCCGTCCACAGCAGGAGCAGAATGCATCGGTGTGAGAGTTCGGTTGCGCCAAATTTCCTCACCTGTATCTGCATCCAAAGCAATCATGACGCCAAATCCTGATGTCACATACACACGGCCATCTACTACAGCAACACCACCGCCAACAGCTTCCTTATCGGCTCCACCACGATCCCATATAGCCAGCGGATCTTTAACACGCTCAACCAAAGAGTCTTTTCCTCGCCTAGTACGGCCTTTTCCAGTTACTCGAACCTTGTATGACCACAATATAGAACCTGTTTCTTCGTCTAACGCGACAACTTTATTGGCTCCATCGATGGCAAATATACGTCCATCAGCAACAACAGGAGAAGCAACAACCCTACCTTTTGTACCAGATTTTTTACCAATGCCTCTGCTCCACTTACGCTTCAAAAAAGCGTGTGCATTTGTGCGTTGAGGGGAATGGGTAGCATTACCGCCGGTTTGCGGCCAATCAACATTTGTATAAGCTTCTGGGAGAATAATATCAGAAGGTAAAATCGTACCGGCTATTTCTAACTTGTCATTTAAAGTTAAAATTGAAATCCGTTCAGGGTCAGTTGTCACTTCCTCCTCAGAATTATTATCAAACGGATTGATTGCTTCTGTAACCTTGGTCACGGTCGAACATGCAGATAAAGCAAAGGTTCCGAGTAAAAACAGAGAACATAAACGTAGTGAGATATTAATCTTGGTCATTTTAGTCCTTTTGAGTTTCGGTATTTGGTTTTACTTCTGCCTCGGTATCGTCTTCAGGTTTGTCAGGCACGGGCGAAGGTAAGTCTTCTACATTCACACTCAAAGGCGCTATCTCTATATTTGCATTCATGAGCATCATGGCTTGCTTCGCACGAGACTTCACACCATTGAGAATGCCTGGAGCATTTGCCAAATAGGCAAACTCTGACCGAGCTGCTTCCATATCACCTGTTTCAAGGTAAGCATGGGCGAGTAATTCTTTTGCCAAGTCCCGATATGGGGCACCATCAACAGCGAGTGCGGACGCCCGTGTTTTTACTTCGTCATAACGTCCCAGCTCCATCAATATATAACTAGCCTTCAAACTAGAAAGGTCTTTATGAATCGGCTCTGAAAAAGCTGTTGCTGAACGGTCAAACAGGTTTACAGCACTATCTAAATCACCAAGTTGAACCTTTAGGCCTGCGGCACGCGATAAAGATAACCCAGCATATCCATCTGGTGAAACTTTTGATATTGCAATGAACTTTTCAATGGCAGCCTGTAAATCACCTACATCAGCAAGTTTAGCCGCTTGTGTATAAGAAGCCGCCGTTGCTCTGGCCTTCTTTGATTTGCTATATTTTTGGAACTCCACATAGCCAGATACAGCGACCACACCAATAATAATGGCGATAATCAGCGGACCAAATTTGCGCAATAATTCGTTGTACTTATCCTTGCGGAGTTCTTCTTCAACTTCGTTGATAAAATCGACCAATTTTGGCCCCTATTCTTTTTGGCTTTAACAGCGTGATAATTTCAGCGAACCTATTACGAGAAACGCTGAACTGCAATACATCAACGCATGAATGCTTGGCAATGTTTGGAACGCTTTTTTCTGTTGAATTTACCTGTTTTTATGCAAAAAAACCGTTTTTCTACTTTTTGGAAAAATTATAAGTGTAATCGCGGCTTGGAAAGGTCCGTTCTTTCACCTCCATAGCATAATTTTGCGCGGCGTCTTCGATTAACCCATTCAGATTTGCAAACTTTTTTACAAATTTTGGCGTTCTTTCAAATAAGCCCAACATATCAGGAGTAACCAGTATTTGCCCGTCACAGTTCTCTGAAGCACCAATACCAATTGTTGGTATGGAGATTGCTTTTGTAACCTCGTCAGCTAGCTCAACAGATACCCCTTCTACAACGACGCAAAAAGAACCTGCTTTGGCAGCCGCAATCGCATTTTGAATAATCTCATCTGCCACATCTTTGCTTCTTCCCCTCGCTCGAAACCCACCAAGGACATTCATTGATTGTGGACGAAGACCTACATGAGACATCACCGGAATTCCACGTTCTGTTAGGTAACCAATCGTTTCAGCCGCATATGATCCACTTTCGATTTTCACTGCCTGACATCCTGTTTCCATCATTACACGTGATGCGTTTTTAAAAGCGGTAATTGGGCTATCTTCATAGGAGCCAAATGGCAAATCGACGACAACTAGCGCTTTATTTGATCCACGCATCACGGCTTGGCCATGCAAAATCATCATATCCAGTGTAACACCAACAGTTGAGGTCAACCCATGAACAACCATGCCCACGCTGTCACCAACAAGAATAAGGTCACAATGCTCATCAAGAATAGCGGCTGTAGGGGCGTCATATGCGGTGAGGCATACAATCGGTTCCCCACCCTTACGAGCAGTAATTTGTGGCACAGTCATACGCTGTGCATAATTTTGCGCGGACATTAGATCTCCTTATACCTGCTCCCCATATAGGGTGTTTCTGTATAGATTGCGAGGTATAATGTGCAAAAACAAGCTCTTACAAATCAGCCAATTGAGATACTGGCAATGTGAAAACAGCATCTGCGCCAGCTTTTATTTGCGCAAGTTTGCTTTGGGCTTGCGGCAATAAAGTCAATGCATGATATTTCAACAAGTCCTGCATAGCTGAAGCTTGAGGATCATTGGCCTTTTGCCCATTCATTACAGCCTGCGTCAACAAAGCGCCAGAAACCACATCGCCGCATAAATCAAGATAAGCAGATGCGACGCTCAATACATCTCGATCATCACCAGCCACAATCATGTCCGTCGCTAGCTTTAAGACACGAATACCACTTTCCAAACTTACGATGATATCAACATCCATACCGCTCGCTTCTTCATGTATTTTTTCCAAATCATTGATGAGAGAAAACATTGCTTCGCCGCCATCTTTACGCACTTTTCTTCCGACAAGATCAATCGCTTGAATACCATTTGTACCCTCATAAATCGGCGTAATCCTTGAATCTCTATAATGTTGTGCTGCACCAGTTTCTTCAATAAACCCCATCCCGCCATGAATTTGCAAACCGATTGAAGCGACCCGTACCCCCATATCCGAGCCATAAGACTTTGCAATTGGCGTGAGCAATGCTTCACGTGCATGGGCCTGTTTGCGCTCTGTTTCGTCTGCAAGGCATTTTGCTAAGTCACCAGCAACCGCCGTTGCAAGGTTAATTGTCCTTGCTCCCATTAGCCCGGTTTTCATATCCATTAACATACGGCGAACATCAGGGTGCCCAAGAATTGATGCCTGTTCTGCCCCACCAATTACACGGCCTTGTACCCGTTCACTTGCATAGGAAAGAGCCCCTTGATACGCTCGTTCACCAATCGCAACCCCTTGAACACCAACAAACAACCTTGCTTCATTCATCATGGTGAACATGCAGGCCAGACCTCTATTTTCTGGCCCGACTAACCACCCCTTCGCTCCATCAAATTCCATCACGCAAGTTGGACTACCATGAATTCCTAACTTATGTTCCAAGCCGATTGCTTTGACATTATTTTGTTTTCCTAAGCTTCCATCATCCCCAACAAAATATTTTGGAACCAAAAACAAAGAAATTCCACGAGAACCTGCGGGCGCATCAGGTAGCCTAGCCAAAACAAGGTGAATAATATTCTCGGAGCAATCCTGTTCCCCCCAAGTAATGAATATTTTTTGCCCTGAAATGGCATAACTACCATCATCATTTGGTACAGCCTTTGTTCGTAATACGCCAAGATCCGAACCAGCATGCGGTTCTGTCAAATTCATACCGCCAGACCATTCACCACTAACCATTTTTTCCACATATTTGGATTTCAAACCATCATCAGCATGAGCAATGATTGCGTTCAAAGCACTCGCCGTGAGCATTGGGCAAAGGCCAAATGCCATATTTGCCCCATATAACATTTCATTTACGGCAACATTAATAACTTGCGGCAATCCCATACCACCGATCTCTTCCGGCGCGGCAAGACCTTGCCAACCTGCATCACAATAAGCTTTATAAGCTTCTTTAAAACCAGGTGCAGTTGTTACAACGCCATCACTTAAGGCGGCTCCCACTTCATCACCGACTCTATTAAGAGGAGCGAGAACATCGCGCGCAAAGCCAGATGCGCCATTGAGAATATCTGATACTAGCTCGTCTCCAACAATATCTTCGCTTACATTTTCACGCAAGTTATCCATCGCAAAGCCGTACCGTAGTAAATACATAATTGAATTAACGGGTGGGTTGAAGCTCATCTCTTTATCTCCTGATTTCTTTCTTATTTATAAAGGTATTTTTACTTAATGCATACGCATATTTTTGCATATGAAAGCATTTATTAATAGCCAAGCGTGCACCCTATGGCCATATTAGAATAAGTAAGAAAAATAATCCCAAATAAATTCCCAATAACTATTTTATCTGCTAAATCGATTGCCATACATATTATCAAGGCGCATGAGTATACAGAAATATTTGCTTTCTCACGCGTTTGATATATGCGAATAAAAGTAGGTATTATAACAATTCTAATGATGGAGGACTGCGTGACAAAAGCATTCTTAAGCCCAAAATTAATAATCGCAGTTCTAGCAATTTCAACCCTTTCTGCATGCTCCAAAGATACTCCAAGCGCCAACCAAGCACCAGTTAAGGCAACAACAACGCCCCCAAAACCAACACTTTCTCCTGAAGAAGTCATGCTACAAAAGGGACGTAAGTTATTTGCACGTTGCCGAGCCTGTCATACGTTAAATGAAGGTGGGAAAAACAAAGTTGGCCCTAATTTATGGCATATTTTTGGACGTAAAGCAGGTACGGCTGAAGGTTTCGCTTATTCCAAAGCAATGCTAGCAGCAGACATCATTTGGACAGAGGATACACTAAGTTCATACTTGGAAAATCCAAAAGTATTCCTGCCAAAAAACAAAATGGCCTTCCCTGGCCTTCGTAAAGAAGCAGACCGTGAAGCCCTTGTCGAGTATTTGGAAGAAAATACAAAGTAATTAGGGATCTCCCTAATACCTTTGCCATATTGACATGAAAATTGCGTTTTCCTGAATCACGTTTTTACCAAGAACCGTCTTATACACGCCGATTTGGTAAGATGTTTTCTTATTGCGGTCATAAACAATTGACGTTTGCGCTTTTAAGCGCCGGTTTGAACGTGTTAAATTTGGTGCCGATTGCCCATTTACATAAAAGGCTTGCCCCAATATTTGCCAGTTTGGTAATGGACGCCAACCTGAGCTAATATCGAACCGCCATTCATCTGCAATATTTTGCCTTCTAAATCGTCTCGCAAGTTGCACGTCAATAAAAGCGTCTTTCCGTGCAATTTTAAAGCTTCGCCCCGCAAGTAACCGAACCTCATATTGGGTTCCTCCAACACCTAAATCAGCATCAGTTATGGTTTCTCCAGGGCCGGCAAAAATCATATGCGCCTGCAAAGAAATAATCGCTGGGCCAGCTTTCCATATCGTTTTTCGAAGAGCAACTTCGGTTTCGCCAAAACCCGAAAAATTTACTTGATCCACCCCGGCAATAAATTGCAAGTTTTGATAGTTTGCTGCCAACACCAAAGTAAAATCTTCATTGAGACCATGCTCTAAAAACATACTCGTTTCGTATTTAGAAAACTGCACAGGTAAATCTAGTTTCCCATTCGCGTCAAAACCTTTATCAGCGCTTACTGCAAGAGTTGTTTGGATGATCTGCCCTTTACCAGCAGGTAATGGCCATGATCCGGCCCAACTAGTTTCGTGCTGAACGCCAATCAGCACCATACATACGCCAAGACGGAAAAATGTTATCTGTATATTTCGAAAGCCCGCCATACTCATAACTTGCAACCCTAATTTTACTACCATTGGTAGTTCATAAACTTTGATTGATGCGTTCGTCAAATAGTATAAAGTCGCCGTAAGGACAAAATATGAAAACCAAAAACAAAACATTCAAAAAACTCGCCTTTGTATCGAGCGATAAGTCCAGTGCCAAAAAAGCACTTGTCAGCCTTGTTGAACTTTACGGCAACTGTGACGCGGCTCATGCTGATGTCATCATCCCCCTTGGCGGCGATGGTTTTATGCTGGAAACACTTCGCAGACACATGACACTCATCAGTCGGGGCTTGCCTGTTTACGGTATGAACCAAGGCACTGTGGGTTTTTTGTTGAATTCTTACAATTCTGACGATCTAATAGAACGCCTATCAAATGCCATCCCAGCCAATATCAAGCCCCTTGAGGTCACAGCAATTGCCAAAGGTGGGGAATTTAAAGCGCTAGCAATCAACGAAATGTCTTTGCTTCGAGAAACGAGACAAACAGCACACATCCGCATTCTAATTGACGGCGAAATAAGAATGAAAAGGTTGATTGCTGACGGCGTTCTTATATCAACACCGGCTGGATCGACAGCTTATAATCTTTCCGCACACGGCCCCGTCATTCCTCTTAACTCGGATGTACTTGCCCTTACTCCCATTAGCGCTTTTCGGCCAAGACGGTGGAGAGGTGCATTACTAAACAATAATGCGAAAATAACTTTTCAAATTTTAGATCCGAAAAAGCGCCCTGTCAGTGCCGTTGCAGATAGTAGTGAATTTCGCGATGTTACCGAAGTTAGTGTACAGCAGTCTCGAGATATTAGCTTCACGTTGTTATTTGATAAAGGTCATGAATTGGACGAAAAAATTATTAGAGAACAATTCGCAACCTAATTACAACATTAGGTAGCTTTCGAACTAACAGCGTCCAACTTTTCTAATAAATAGTCTGTATCGGAATCCGAGAACACCAACGGTAAACTCAAGACACGCTCCAACATCAATGATTGAAACTTTTGCCGTGAATAATTGCCACCTTTAAGCTCAAGGTCTTTATAAATTGCAATACTGGCTCGTAACAAAACGAAATTTGTTTCGCCAATACCCGAACGTTTACAAAGAGCTCTTAGCCCGAAAGGGCCGCCATCATGCACCATAAGAGCCGATTTCCTCAAGCTTATTTCTGCCTTTAATGCTAATGCATGTTCTACAAACCGCATTTGCCCGCAACATGCAGCCCTAATAATCAAATTAGTTGTCAGTCGGTCTTCACGTGCCAAACGCTGTGTCAATGATGACAGATCACGACTAACCCAGCTTTGTGAAATAAAGTCTATTTGCGCTCTTTCTTGAGCTTTTCCGGCAATATCAAGAGCAATATCAAGAGGGATTTCATGTTTCTCATTTAACCGGATTGCCGCTTCGGCACTTACCATGCTAATTAATTTTTCCACCACAAGCGGTGGTAGGTCGCGCCGAGCAATAAAGCTTTCTTTGATGAGATCATTATCCCTGTAAAGATCTAACATTTGAGCACCAAGATTTTCATCAATTTCGGCACCGTCATTTGCAGCAACCGAAGCAACAACTCGACTATCACCAAACCTAACGATTGCTCGAACAAGCTTGCCTGCTATATGTGGCCTTTTGCTAATGGCCATCATTTTTGCCGCCGCTTTTGATTTGAGAATATCCAACAAATCTTCGTCATCTAAAACTGGTGAATGACTTAAAATTGGTACGGCAATTGAATCAACATCGCGGATTAGTTTTTGCGCTACTTCATGGGGTAAATTAGCAGAGTTTTTTAACGTAATTGCTAACGCGCGACGCACCATTGCAGCTGCATCATTAACAATAAGTTTCAACAACTCGGATACGACTTCTTGTTCATCAGCAGATAATTCGATACTTTTTATTTGCCGACATATTTTTTGCGTCAACACAGCACGCACATCACGGTCAGGATGAGAAATCAAACGTTTGATATCATCAGAATTTAATTTTAGCGCAGAAACTGGCGTGTTGAGTAATGCCTTCATACTCATGGCATACCCAATTATAGTGAATGAATGGTTTATGTATTCAAAACCAGTGATTTAGTGACTGAATTTTCAATCACCTAAAACAGGTCACAAATGGTAAGAAATGAATGGTACCGCCTCTTGGTCTTGAACCAAGGACCTCTGGTTCCACAAACCAGCGCTCTAACCAGCTGAGCTAAGGCGGCATACCATATTCAAGGCGCGGAACTTAACGCCAAGTTTTCCTACCTGCAAGACTTTGTTTCACCTTTTCACTAAAAAATCAGCTAAGTTTTCGGCATACGGATACTTTGCCAACCTTGCGAACCGAGCCTTTCCTGATATTTAATATAATTATGCAAATCACGCGCCCGGCGAGACGGATCAGGATGCGTTGATAAAAATTCAGGTTGACGGCTCGCTTGATTTTCTGCCATTTTTTCCCATAGACTAACAGACTGATAAGCATCATATCCCGCTTTGTGCATATATTTGGCCCCTAGCAAGTCTGATTGGCTTTCATGTTTGCGAGAAAATGGCAAAACCACACCTAATGTAAAGCCCATTCCCAAGGCTGCATTTAGCAGCTGCGAGTTACGGTTCGCACTCTGATAGCATGCCTGCTGCTGACGCCGGTCAGCCATTGTTTTACATTTTTTTGACATTTGAGAAGCACCGATTGCGCCTCCAACAGCCAAACCTAATTGCCCTGCCATTTGTGTATTTACTCTTTCCCGAGCATGTTGCCCTGCCACATGGCCTACCTCATGCCCCATCACTGCGGCAATTTGGTCATCGTTATCAGCAAAGTCCATCATGCCTTTATAAACGCCTACACGGTTGCCAGGCAAAACAAATGCATTTTTTGTGTCCGAATCGAAAACGGCGTAATCCCACGGCTGGTTTGCACGATTTGCCCCACGAGCGATTCTGGAACCAACATTGCGCAAACGACTCGTATAACGTGGGTCAGTTGACAATTTTTGCGTTTGTTTAGCTTGCGCCCAAGATTGCGCAGCCATTTGATTAAGTTGACTTTCACTTACCAGTCCAAGGAATTGGCTAGAACCGGTTTCGGGGTTAGTGACACAACTCGAGAGCCCAGGCGCGGTCACTGTCACCAAACCACCTGCAGCTAAACCTTGAATCATTCGGCGTTTAGACAACATGGCTTTGGTTTCACTGTCCGTACATTCGCTAGCTTCATGGTCATGGTGCATACACATAATAAATCCTCGCCAAAATAGTTGTCATTACAAATCAGTATAGAGATTAACGTCAAAAAAGACAGGAGAAAACCCATCCACTTGATATTTCGATTGTTTTCACCTTCCATTCAGACTGCATTTGGCAATACAAAAACGTAATTTATTAGTGTATAATAAATTGTGATGGAGAGAGTTATGCGTAAATTATTTATAGTCCTTGGCATTTTAGCGGCCCTATTTTTTATTGGAGTTTTAGCTCTTCCAAGTTTAATTCCTGCCAACGCTTACAAAGCTAAGATTGAACAGCAAATTAGTGCCAAGCTTGGCCGAAATGTTACCATTGCCGGAGATGTGAAGCTTTCTGTCTTCCCGACGATCAGCGCAAATGCTGAAACCGTTACAATTGACAATCAGGAAGGTTTTAGTGCGTCTCCCTTTATTACTATGGAAAGCCTTCAGGCGAATGTTAAGCTTCTGCCTTTGTTAAGAAAACAAGTAGAAATCTCTAAGTTCACCCTCATAAAACCTCAAATTTCCCTTGAAAAACTCAAAAATGGAGAGGTCAACTGGGCCTTTGGTTCAGAAAATTCGAAGAAAACAAAAATCACCAAAAGTGATTCCTTCTCACGTGATGGGCGTTATTCAGATTTACAAATTTCTCTTGGCGTATTCACACTAAAAGATGGAAATGTAAAATTTAATGATGCTCAAACGGATAAAGCATATACTTTAGAATCTGCCAATTTGAAAGTAACCATGCTCGGCATGGACAAACCGGTATCTGCAAAAGGAGATTTAATATTCAACAATGTTCCTATGGTTCTTGACACCAGACTAGACACACCAAGATCATTTTTGAAAGCACAAGAAACTCCATTCTTCATTAAAATGAAATCCAACTTGATCACCTTGAATGCAAATGGGAAATTTACAGCCTCTAAAAACTTATCCTTTGATATTGATTTTGACACCAACATTCCATCCATAGCCGAATTAGACAAAATTCTTGGTATCCAAAACCCATATGGAGCTCTAACTGAAAAAGTTAGCATGAAATCAGCACTTTCTTTTGATGGATTGAATTTAAAAGCATCGAATGCGGTTCTTTCTTTAAATAGTGAAATGATTTCCACTGATTTTAAAGGTAATTTCACCGCAGGCCCTACCCCATCTGCTTCCGGCAATCTGGCCGTAAAAATTAGCGACCTATATAATTTGCAAAAAATGCTTGGTTTTAATTACCCACAAACGTCAGCCATTAACATAGTCGATATTTCCACGAACCTTTCAACCAATGGCAAGGTTACGAAAGGTAGCGACATTGTTTTTAACATCAAAGGCGATGACATTACGGCGAGTTACAACGGGAGTGCTGTCTTTGATAATGCATTGAGCCTAAACGGTAACTTTAAAGCAAACAGCCCGTCTCTACGTTCCCTAGCAACAAATTTAGGGATGAAAGACATTCAAGGTTCTTCCGCAATTGGCGACATTTCCGTCAGCGGTGAAGTAAATGGTTTGATTGATAAATTAGCATTAAGCAATATCAACTTAACAACCAATAGCTCCCAGCTAAGTACTAGCTACCAAGGAGATTTCAAGCTTGGTAGGCCGATGGCAATTAATGGGCATTTTGAAATTAAAAGCCCATCGGCACAAACCGTCATGTCAACATTTGGGTTGGACAAAGTCCCGGGATCGGCGGCCTTAGGAAAAGTAGATGTAGTAGGTGAAATTTCTGGTTCAAAAGATGCGGTTTCAATTCGTGCACTTAAATTTTCAACTGACAACAATCTATTAAAGGCCTCATATCAAGGTGATATTTCGCGCGATGAAACCATAGCTATGAACGGCAAGTTTAATGTCTCAATCCCCTCTGTAAAAAACTTTTCAGATCAATCAGGTGTCACAATACCTAATGCAAATGCTTTTGGCGCCTTAAAAACAAATGGCTTAATTGAAGGAACAACAGAAGCTTTTACGTTAACTCAACTAAATACACAATTGAGTGACGGCATCTTAAATTTACAATTCGAAGGCGCGGCGCATACCGGAAAAGCCTTGAATTTTGAAGGAGAGTTAACCACCAACATAACTTCCATACGGGATTTGGCCGCGCTCAGTGGCAAGGAGCTTGCAGCAAGTACAGATCAAGGCGAAATATATGGCCCTCTTTCTCTTTCTGGCCATGCAAAAGGAACCAATGAAAATATTAGCTTCACCAACGCCAACCTTGCCGTAGATAACATTAAGGGGAATGGGGCATTCCAAGCCAATTTGAGACAAGCGAAACCAATAATAACTGGTGCGCTGGATCTACAAGGTCTCGACATTCGCCCTTATATGGTCGCACAAAATCCAAGTGGAAAAATCAAACCATGGAGCGAAGAGCCTTTAAACCTAAATATATTAAACTTGTTTGACGCAGACTTAAAATTAAGCACACCCAATATTTTAGTAGGGCGAATGACTTTAGGGCAAAGTAATATTCACACGCGTATAAAAAATGGCGTCCTCACCACCAAAATACCCAATGTTAGCCTTTACGGTGGTCAAGGGGATTTAGATATGACCGTAAATGCACAACGCCCTCCCATTACAACAGTTGCCCTTGATTTTACTCTAAAAAATATTGATGGACAGGGATTCTTAGGAGCCGCCGCAGGTTTTACAAAGCTGACAGGGAATACAGGCACCACAATGATGTTTAGAGGTTCAGGGCGCACTCAAGCAGAAATTATGCGTTCTTTGAGCGGCAATGGAGACTTCGAGTTAGCAGAAGGTATTGTTTCTGGTGTCGATATTGGTCAATTTGTAAGCGGCCTCGATAGCGCGCTTCGAAGCGGTGCTTTGCCTTCTGGTATAGGATCTGGCTATACAACTCCATTTAATAAAATAGCAGGACTATTCACTGTAAAAAATGGGGTTCTCACCGTAGGGGATTTCAGTTTAAACTCTGATACAGTCAGTGCAGGCGGCTCTGGCACCCTTGATATCGGGAAACAAAAAATTGACTTTAGCTTACAACCAAAACTCCTCAATGCAACGGGTATTGCTGGCTTTGGTATCCCAATTAGGTTCTCTGGAAATTTTGGAGGTGTTACTGCAGGGCTGGATACAAATCTATTGAGTAATATTGTTGCGGCACAAGCAAAAGCCCAATTACAAAGTCAAATCACAAATAAAGTTGGTGGAGACCTTGGAGGATTACTGGAGGGCGTGCTTGGTAACACGCCTACTGGATCGACTTCCTCGCCCCAGCCACAGTCACCTTCATCTGAGGAAATTTTGGGTGGCGTATTAGGTGACTTACTCGGTGGACAACAACCACAACAGACTACCCCACTAGAGCCAAGCCAAGAACAACCCGAAAGCAAAGATCAAAAAGAAGAAGAAAAAAAGGATGAGGATCCGTTAGAGAAAGCTTTAATGGATTTATTTGGTGACAATTAAATGATGGTCTTATTTGCCATAACCTTGTGCTTGCAAAATCCATGCAACTGGTTTGTCATCATCTTGTAAAAACAACTTATCCAATTTTTCTACAGTGAGGCCAGCCGCATTAAAAGCATCAAGTATTTTATTGGCTTCGGCTTCACTGAGAGCAGCTCGCTTCATACTCAACATGCGGCCTTTATAGGCCTGCATTTCTGCGGACATACCTTCTAACCACCCGATTATATCAGTAAGATCAAAGGCCCGTCGGCGATTAAACATATCAATTGTACCAGCATGAAGATGTCTAGCAAGACCGACAATCTCACTGGCTTTGTTTTGGTTGTCTTTTATCCATGCAGAGAGCATTTCCACCGGCCTGGATAATTTTTGCGTAGCATGCTGATAAGTACTCTTATTTATTTCAGTAGCATCCTGTTCTACAGCAAATGCAGCTTGAAACAATTGCTTTGCGGCTACAATAAAATGTGTGTCCTCTATTTGCTGGACTGACAAAATATGCTCACTAACCTCTTCATCAATGCCGCCACCCTTTATGTGACACAAAGTCACAATACGGCCATCCTTTTTAATAAGGCGGGCCATTTCTCGGGCGGTCTCACATATGTTATTTATATCCCCTGCGTACTCAAACCCGAATTGGCTGACCGCAATATCAAACGTATTATCTTTGAGCGGGATTTGGTTTACTGGCGAAACAATACCACGAACCCCCAGTATATTTTTTTCTAATGTAGATATTGCATCTTTCGATATATCTACACCGGTTAAATTTACCATACCTAGTTTTTTTGCATGTTTTAAAACAGAACCAGCTCCACACGCCATGTCTAATACTTCACAGGAAGTCTCTAACCCTGTAAAATGGCCTTGCCAAAAATTAGTGAGTACAGCATCATTTTCAATACCAACTCCAACCAAAGCTTCTTCTGAAGTTTGATTATTTGCATTTCGCCCTTGCCAATAATTTCCCCAATCATGTTCATTATTAGTCATCTTCAATACCTAATTATTTTTGAAAAGGGTAGAATTCTCCACCAAGGTCCATGATTTGCGTAAGCTCATCAAGGGCGGTGTAACTCTCACGCATTAAGCTTGGGTCGCCTAAATCATCGGGTGCCAATTCATCACGGTAATGTCGTTCTACCCAATCGCACAATTTCCCATAAACGCCACCGTCAATAAGCATTTTTTGATTAGCCGCAGCACGTTCTTCTTCTGTCAAGACTACCCGCAACCGCAAACACGCAGGGCCACCACCATTCCTCATGGATTGCCGAACATCAACATACATAACATCGCCAATCGGGCCATTTCCATTTACCAACTTATCGCAATACGCTTTTGTAAATTCATTATCTTCGGTTTCAGTGGGTGCAATTAATGTCAGACGTTCCTTACCCGGTAGTTGCACTAACATGGAGTTGAATAAATATGCTTTGATCGCATGAGCTATTGGCACATCATCTTTAGAAACTTCTACAAATTGAGGTTCAAACAAGCCTTCCGCAGCCTTACTAATATTTGCCAAAGTCGCCCTCGTATCTTCAAATGCATATTCATGATAAAATAGACATCTCTTGGCCCCAACACAGACGACATCATTATGAAACGCGCCAGCATCAATCGCGCGAATAGCTTGCTTTGCGAATACGGTACGGGCACCACTTAGTCCATGTCGAGTCGCAATAATATGGCAAGACTGCATCGTTTGTCTGGCTGGGAAGTTTGTAGTGCTCTCGCTGGCGAGAGCGTCTCTCCCGTAAACGAACAACTCAATCCCCTGCTCACCTTGCTCATTACATAATCGAACGTGATTGGCAGCACCTTCATCAGCATATGTCGATTGTAATGGAAGAGCTTCATGTACAACTGCAAATTTTTCATTCGAAAAGGCCGCGCGTAAAGCTCGCTCCGTTTGCTCACTTTCGATCGATCTATGGAGCATGGTTGATAAATTTGCTGGCGTTAAATGCAAGCGCCCATCTTTACAGTCAGCAGAAGGGCTGATTGTGGCCGCATTAGCGGCCCACATGGAAGATGCAGAAGACATATTACGGACAAGTTTCGGATTGGCCCTCCACGCATTCATCAAAACTTCTTCGTCAGTACCACTAAATCCCATCAACCTAAGTTGCGTTAAATCTGGTCGAGCTTGCGGAGGTAAAACCCCTTGTACTAAACCACTGTCATGCATCAACTTCATTTTTGCGAGCCCCTGTAGCGCCGCCTCTTTTGGTCGCGAGATTAAGCCTGCATTATTTGCCGATGCCAAATTTCCCTCCGACAAACCTCCATAATTATGTGTCGGTCCGATCAGGCCGTCATAATTGGCTTCGAAAGCCTTTAACATGTTGAAAGCCCCTGCGATGGTAACATATCCACTGTGTCAGAGATTTGACTGGCCATTGGCCATGCGCAAAAATCTGCGGCGTAGTATGCACCGGGGTTATGGTTTCCAGATGCCCCTGGCCCGCCAAATGGCAAGGCACCGGACGCCCCCGTTGTCGCCCGATTAAAATTAACAACCCCAGCGCGTATTTTACGAGTGAATTCTTCCCATTTATTTTGGTCATCACTGATCAATCCTGCAGATAGCCCAAAACGAGTGTTATTTGCCTGTGATATTCCTTCTTCAAAACTTGACACCCGAATGACTTGCATAACAGGGCCAAATATTTCCTCATCGATTACATTTATGCCCGTCACATCAACAATACCCGGGCGCACAAAAGCTGGGCTTCTATCCATTATTTTTGTTTGGCGGATAATTTCACCGCCTAACTCACCAGCTCTCTCGACAATATGCGTGGCAATAGCAGAGCCAATGACAGGCCCCATAAACGCCGTTTCTTCATCATTCCAAGCACCAATTTTCATGGTATCAACCATAGCCACGACCGCTTCAAGAACGGCATCTCCGCCTTTTCCTTTTGGTAAAATAATTCTACGCGCACATGTACAACGTTGCCCAGAAGTAACAAATGATGACTGTACGATTATGCTAGCAGCCGCCTGTGCATCCTCAACATCCCATAAAAGCAAAGGATTATTTCCACCCATTTCCAGTGCGAGGATGATTTCTGGGCGGCCACCGAATTTTTTATGGATAAAGGCACCTGTATTTGCTGAACCAGTGAACAATACACCATCTACTTCACAGTGGTCCAATACGGCAGCACCAGTATCCCGGGCACCTTGCACCATGTTAATCACACCGACAGGAAAGCCTGCTTGCGCATAAAGGTCGCATAGAAACTCACCCACTGCGGGGCATTGCTCACTTGGCTTAAATACAACTGTATTTCCAGCAATAAGAGCTGGAATAATTTGACCATTTGGCAAATGTGCAGGGAAATTATAGGGACCCAAAACAGCCATTACTCCGTGCGGGCGGTGCTGTAAACTGGCTCGACCAAAGGCTGTCTCCGTCGTAGATACCCCGGTGCGATCCTCATATGCTTTCAACGAAATATCGACTTTACCACCAATTACACCCGATTCACCACTTGCATCCCACAACACTTTTCCAGTTTCCCGAGCGATAAGTTTTGCAAGTTTGTCTTTGTTAGCGATTGCGATTTCTTTAAATCGTAAGATAATTTCTCTTCGTGCCTTAAACGTGGTTTGCGACCAAGCTGGAAACGCTTTTCTGGCGGCTTGATAAGCTTTATCTACTTGTATTGAAGTAGCAGATGCTCCTTGCCAGACAACTTCCTGACTTGCAGGATCAATACTTATAAACTCACTTCCCTGGCCATCATGCCATTGCCCCGAAATATAAATGCCTTTGCTCATTTTTCACCTTTATTAGAAATTCTTGTTGCAAATACTCGTACCATACTGCCTTCGCTTACTTGTAAAGCGGCTATGGCCTCGTGGGTTAGCCCCACTTTTTCTTCATAAATATTGATCGGTGTGTATATGGCTCTGAACAATTCTATACAGTTATTACTGACCAAAGCCATATGCGTATGTTCGCTGCTATCATCTAACTTTACTTCAACAACACGGCTATCTTTAACAGTCCTTATTTGGTCACGCGGCGCAACCATAGTTGGGCCTGCGTCGAATATATCAACGCAGTTTTCATATCTGAAACCTTCTGCTTCCAATAATTTCTTTGCCCCGCCACCATCAGGGTGTGTCTGGCCAATTACAGCTTGTGCCTCTTCAGACAAAAGTTCTTTATATATCGGGTATTTAGGCATTAGGTCGGTAATGAATTGATTATCTGTTTCCGCCGTAATTTTATCCGCCTCATTAAAGTCCATTTTAAAAAACTTTCGCCCAAGCGATTCCCAAAAAGGAGA
>JAJRSG010000067.1 GCA_024278915.1 Alphaproteobacteria bacterium | reverse complement strand
TTCAGTTCGTCTGGCGCGCAAGACAGGGTTTCATGAATGCGGGCCTGAATTTCTTCTTTGCGTTCTCCGGCGGCAATATGGCGGGCTTGTGCGCCAGCTCTGTTTTCGCGAGCCATGCCCAACGCTTGCTCGGTGCTGCGCAAGACACCATCAGCGGTTCGCAGCTCTGCTTCAATTTTAGCTAAGGCATCGCTGGCCGTATTACGGCGAGCTTCAGCTGTGCTCAGTTCTGATAATAGGTTTTGTTGGCGCTGGGCAAATTCATCGGGACTATCGTTGGCAGCAGCAAGTGCCATTTCCGTTTCTGCTTCCCGGCCTTGCAAGCTGGTAATACGTTCTTTGGCTTTTTCGGCGCGGGCTTTCCAATCGGCCATTTCTTGTTCAACGCTACGAAGGCGGGTTTTGCGGGCTTCGACTTCATTGTTTAAACTACGGTAATGTGCCGTGGCCTCGTCTGCCGCCGTACGGGCGAGGATAAGTTCTTCATTGGTGGCGACTAAGCTTTCTTCTAAAGCTTGGTTGTCGGCTGTGTTTGCTAGTTGGGTTTTGGCTGCTTCCAAACGGGCCTGTATATCTGCATGTTCTGCTTCTTGTCGGCTCAAACGGTCTTGGAGAGCTGTTTTTTGTTCGCTACGTCGTGCTTGGTCTGTCTCAAAACGGCTAAGATGGTTTTGGGCTTCGCGTTCTTCACGCTCAAGGTTGGGGAGGGCTTGTCTGGTGGCGCGAGCGGCTTCGTCTGCACAGACGCGCTCTTGCTTTGCTGTTTCCCATGCCGCCGTTGCGGCTTCGACTTTGGCGATTAATTCTGGAAGCTGACTTTCAATTTCTGCTAACTTATTGATGTTTTCAAGTTTAATGGCCGCGGTTGAAGGTAAATTGCCAGACGCGCAAAACCCGTCCCATCGCCAGAGGTCACCTTGTTGGCTGACAAGTCTTTGTCCCGGTTGTAATTTAGCGGCAAGTGCCAAGCCTTCTGCCTGTGAAACCAGACCGATTTGGCTGAGGCGTGCTGTTAGTTCTTTAGGGGCTTTTACAAATTCAGTAAGAGATTTAAGCCCTGCGGGAAGGGAGGTTGTTGGTGCATTAGCACCAGCCCAACGCAAAGGAATATCTTCACCAAATCCGGCGTCGAGGTCTTCGCCGAACGCAGCCGCGAGAGCCGCTTCATAGCCTTTTTCGACCGTAATATTTTCAAGGGCAGGGGTCCAGACATTATCTTCTTCACCGCGTGCCGCATTGACAATCGAACGAAGGGCATTTTCATTTGCTTTGGTTTCTGACAGTGCTTGTTTGGCAAGGTTTAAGTTTTCCCGCGCCGTACGTTCTTTATCTTCGCACACTTGCTTTTGCGCACTGGCTTTTTGTTCATTTTCTTTGGCTTGTTCTAGGGCGGACAGAGCTTGGGTGAGAGAGGCAGTAAACAGGTTTTGTTCACTCGCTCCTTGGCCTGCTTGTTCAATATCTGCTAGGTTTTGTTTAATCTTGTCTATTTCTCTAGCAAGACTGGCCGTGCGGTTTTCCAGGTCATTACATTCGCGCTCAGCACTAGATTTTTGCGCCGAAAATTGTGCGCTTTCGCGGGTTAATGCTGTCACTTTGGTTTCTAAAGCGGTTCGAATATTGATAGCATCTTCCGCTAGTTTTTTGGCATCTTGAACCGCGCCACTAATGTCTTTGACTGCTTTTAATTCTTCAAATTCAAGGTTGAGTTTTTCGCTGGCATTCTCGGCGTCCTTGATGATTCCGTCTTCACGTTCGATATCGCCTTTGAGAAAGGTAAGTCTGGCTTCTAGTTTTTTGATTTCGCTTTTGGCCGCATTGGCATCATTGTCGAGAGCTTCTTTGGCGGCGTTTAATCGTCCACACACGGCGGCAGCAATGATTTGCTCTTCACGGTGAGGGTCGAGTTGAGAGGTTAGATTTGCCACCTCTGTTGAAGCGTTGGCAACTTCGCCCGTTAGTTTTTGCACCTTGACTTCAGCTTCTTGTAAATCTTGTGTATTGGTTTCTAACGCCGCCAGTGCATGTTGCCACCGTTTTAGCCACAAGAGAGCCTTATACTCACGAATTTCACCCGCGAGCCGTTTGTAACGGGATGCTTGACGGGATTGTCGACGCAAGGAAAGTAATTGGCTTTCGATTTGCCCCAAGACATCTTCAAGCCTGTCCAAATTATTTTCAGCCGCTCTTAAGCGTAGCTCTGCTTCATGACGCCTGGTATGTAGGCCTGATATTCCAGCGGCTTCTTCAAGTATTCGTCTGCGATTGGAAGGCTTGGCAGAGATCAGTTCATTGATCTGCCCTTGACGAACAAGAGCAGGGGAATTGGCACCTGTAGATGCATCCGCAAATAAAAGCTGTATGTCTTTGGCTCTGACAGTCTTGTTGTTGACTTTGTATTTTGATCCTGCACCTTTTGTAATCGTACGGGTTATTTCCAAGACTTCATCATCATTGAACATGGGCGGCGCAATCCGAGCGCTATTATCAATGGTAAGAGTGACGCTCGCTTGACCGCGTCCGGGACGGGTTTTTGTGCCGCTAAAGATGACATCATCCATAGCCGTACCGCGCATGGCTTTGGCAGAATTTGCCCCCATCACCCAGCGAATGGCTTCTAATAGATTGGATTTACCGCATCCGTTTGGGCCGACAACCCCTGTGAGGCCCGGTTCAATTTGAAAATTGGTTGGTTCAACAAAGGATTTGAAACCAACCAGTTTTATCGAATTGAAACGTAATGACCCCATAGACGACCTTAGTGACCTGTATCTTCGGTATCTGATTTTTCTGTAGATTCCGGAACAGGTTCACCCAAAATTTCTGCAATTATTTTTTCGAAGCTATCGATGTCAAATGTGCCTGTTGGGGCTTTTTTACCATTAAAGAAGAACGTCGGTGTACCGGTGACACCGGCATTTGATCCTGCGACAATCGCTGCTTGTAAGAGGTCTAGTTTTTCTTGATTGACCATGCAGGCATCAAAATCAGCCTCATTCATGCCTGCTGATTTAGCAAGCTTAATGAACTCGCCTTTAATATCTGCGGCTTGTCTGATTTGTACTTGGCGTTTGAACTGTACGTGGAGAAGGTCGAAATATTTCTTTTCAGGCGCACAACTAGCGAGAAGATGCCCTGCATTGGCAAGATCAACAGGCGGTGTCGGGAAGGGACGGAATACATAACGCACTTTCCCTGTATTAATGTATTTCTCTTTTAGTTCAGGAAAGACGCTTAAACTCCATGTCGCACAGTGTGGGCAGGTTACAGATGCATATTCTACAATTGTAATTGGTGCGTCAGCACTACCAAGAGCGTGGTCGCTCGCTGTTTCGTAAGCAGTTCGTCCTTCGACAGATGATCCAGCAAGGTCATTTGTGTCATTTGACTTGTTGCCACAGGCGCCAAGTAACAAGGCTGCCGCCAAGCTGAGGGCAGCAGTTTTTAGTAGCGAATCAGTTTTGATATTAAAGTTCATAGCGTAGTCTCTCAATTTAGGCCGTTTTGGCAAGAAAATATAAAGGTTTTGTTAATAATTGAATGTGGATAAATTGCGAAACCTCTGTTTATGGCTTCGGTATGGGGGTAAAATTTTGTCCCAGAAGGCTCTCAAAATACTTGGTTAGTGGTAAATAATCGGCCCCGCCTTTATAAACTTGCCCATTAATGATGAAATTGGGGACCGAGTTTATTTTCCCGTCTTGAGCCAGTTGGGCGGCGCGGTTAATTGTTTCTCTGCCTGAACTACTATCAAAGCAGGCATTCATTTGTTCTTCATTTTCTAATCCCGCTAGTTTGGCAATGGCCAGATAAGTTTCCTTGCCGTTGCCGTCTTTTACGCCTTGGATCGTGTTTTCTTGTTCTTTCATCTGATGTTCAATGAGGGTGAAATAGTCTTCTTCTGGGGCGCAATTCGCAATTTGGAAGCCGAGGAAAGCCAATTGAGCCGGTGCCGTAAGGAATTCTCTATAGACAACACGGACTTGTCCTTTTTCGACATAATTAGCTTTGATGTCAGGCCATATGCCTGTGAACCAATTGGCACAATGCGGGCAGGTAATAGAGGCATAGATGATCATGGTAATGGGGGCATCAACGGCGCCGAGAGTATGATCTGTTGACAGTTCCGAGAATGTACCGTTGGGGGTATCGGTCGCCCGACTACTCATTGTACTTTGCTGCTCTATTTTAGGAATCAAAGTGGATTGGGCCATCGCCGTGAATGCCATGGTAAAGCTTGCCATGAGCAAACTAGCTTTAATGATGTATCGTGATTTTTGAAAAAACATAAGTGTCCAATTATTTCGTGGTCGGTTTAATTTTATCTGCCAAGTTATCCAGGGCCTGTTGTAGCCTGTTTTCTATTGATTGTTCTAGTGCTGATGGCAGTTTTTGTGGTGCCTTGGTTTCCAGTGGTTCTGGCTTTTTTTTTGGTGCGGCAATGCGCCCCTGCTTAACACTTATTTTTGTGATACTACCTGCACCCAAAAATTGATTTATTTTTGCTAGTAATTGCGTTGAATTTGCTGAGATGAGAGCCGCCGCAGGGCCTTTGGCTTCGATGACGAGAGTTTTACCAGTTTTGGAGCCGCGAATGGCGAATGGGGCTGATAATGCGGCCCATTTATCGCCGACGATTTCGGGCCAATGGGCTTGCAAATCACTTTTCCCACTTCCGAATTTTTTGGTGAGTGGTTTTAAAATTTTACCCGTCGACCACCCCGCACTTGGCGCGTGTCGATATTGCCGGTTGCCGCGATTGTGTTCCAGATAGCGTAATATATTCGCACGATCTGCACGACTAAGAGTCGTTTTTTCACTTTGTGATTTACGTGGCTCCCTCATCAGGGCACAATCACCTAATATGCCAATTTCGTCCAGACAATTTTTATGAAGACTTCGCAAGAAATTAATCAACTGCGGCGAAGGCTTTTAGCGCATTACGATGCGCATGGACGTAGTTTGCCTTGGCGGATTTTGCCACATGAGCGTACCGCAGGTCTGCAAATCGATCCTTACAAAATCTGGTTATCTGAAATTATGTGCCAACAAACCAGTGTAACCTCTGCTGGGCCTTATTGGCATAAGTTCTTACAAGCCTGGCCAACAATCGTCGATCTTGCGAATGCACCGCGTGACGATGTGCTGGCGGCATGGGCGGGCCTTGGCTATTATGCTCGTGCGCGGAATCTACATAAATGTGCAAACCAGATCGCCAATGAAATGGGCGGCAAGTTTCCTTCTACAGAAAAGGAATTGCTAACATTGCCGGGCATTGGCCCTTATAGTGCGGCTGCGATTGCAAGTATTTGCTTTGACGAGGCTACAAATGTTGTGGACGGAAATGTAGAGCGGGTCATTTCGAGGTTGCGGACTGTGGAAACGCCATTGCCTGCTGGTAAGAAGGATATTCGAAAACTAGCTGCTGAAATTGCACACCCGAAACGACCCGGAGACTATGGACAGGCTTTGATGGATTTGGGCTCGCAAATTTGCAAACCTAAAAATCCAAAATGCGATATTTGTCCATGGCAATTTGCTTGTCGGGCAAATCGGGCAGGGACGGCAGAGAGATACCCTAAAAAAGCAAAGAAACAAAAACCACCAAATCGGTTTGGGGCTGTATTCTACCTTGAAACCGAAGGGCAAATATTGTTGCGGCGCAGGCCAGACAAGGGGTTGCTAGGCGGGATGATGGAGCTACCCGGAACAGAGTGGGGAGAGATAAAACAAGACATAGATGCCTTGCTAAGGCAAGCGCCGATTGTTCGTAATTGGCAAATGTGTTCCCGAGAAGTTGTACATGTGTTTACCCATTTTACTTTGCACTTGAGAGTGTTTGTTGCAGAAGGAAAGGGGGAAGGGGTGCTCGCCGATATATATGCATTGGATGAATATGCTCTCCCAAGCTTGATGCGCAAAGCAATAAAACTGGCTCAAAGTCAGGGGGCTGAGGGGAAGGTAGTCCAATAAAAAACCCGCCACAAACAAGTTTGGGCGGGTTTTGATATTCTTGTTTGCTTAGTTTACACGAAGCCCGCAAATTTATCTTTAAAGCGGGAAATACGACCGCCTCTATCCATTAATTTTGCGCCGCCGCCTGTCCATGCTGGGTGAGAACTTGCGTCAATATCCAAAGTTAGCGTATCGCCTTCTTTGCCGTAAGTAGAACGGGTTTGGTATTCTGTTCCGTCGGTCATCACAACTTTGATCATGTGATAATCTGGGTGAATGTCTTTTTTCATTGGTTTTTCCTGTATTGGTCACGGGTTAAAGCTTTAGTGGTCCCCCGCTCAAGTGGGGGTGTATAGCCTAAGGGCAATAGGGGGTCAAGCGGCAGTGGTGTTAAGTTTTGCAGCTTTTTTTGCCGTGCCAAGGTCTGCGGTTTGGGGTTGTTTGGCAGATAAAGGGTCAAGCACAGGAACACACATCTTGCAATATAGGGACGTAGTGCCATAGCGAAAATGAGCAGAGTCTTTTTGCAGCGCATCCACAATAAAATCAAAGGCCGCGCGTACACGGGCGCTTTTTTTCAGATCTTCATGGGCAACTACCCATAACTCTTCGATTCGTTCCAGCTCTGGCAGTACGCGAACAAGGTCTTTGAGGTCGGTTCCTGCCGCATATGCCATCATGCCAATGCCGTAACCTTCCTGAATGGCGTGACTGTGGGCCATTAGGTTGTTGCTATTAAATGTTGCTCGCGGCGCAGGCAGGCTTTCCCCTTTTTCGTTCGTTGGCCAGAAGTTTTCTTTTCCGATGGCCATGCGAACACTGTCGTGATCTAGGAGTTGTTCTGGTGTTTGCGGCATGCCTTTGCGGGCGATGTATTCTTTAGAGGCGAATAACCCAAACCCTGCATTCGCCACTCGTCTACCGATAAGGCTATTTTGTGTGCCGGGGCCCATCCAGCGCAAGGCGATATCGGCTTCACGTTGAGCAAGGTTTGCTGCTCGAAAGTCCACATTGATGTCGATGATGATATCAGGGTTTTCTTGGCGAAAAGCCTGCATAACGGACGGCAGCCACCAATCGCCAATTCCTTGAGAGGCGGCGAGCATGATTGGTCCTACCAAAGAATGTTCAAGAGTGGCGGAAGAACGGGTGATGGCATCGGCCTCTGATTCCATGCGTCTGATATGGTCCAGCACCAGATAACCAAATTCAGTCGGGCTAAGGTGTCCTTCCTCTTTGGTGAGGATCGGGGCGCCAAAATGGGCTTCTAACGCTTTAATGCGTCGACCAACAGTGGGTTGGCTAATGCCAAGTTGATTGCCAGCAGCAGTTAGGCTGCCAGTTTCGGCAACAGCGAGGAAAATAGGGTAGTCGGACCAGTTGTTCATACAAATATGAATAACACGTCTGCGATAAATGTCAATTGCATTCTTTTTTGAACGGCCCAATGTAAGTGAGGTTCAAGGAAACCAATGAAAAAGGAGTACACAATGTATACATCATTCCCCCCCAAATATACATCAACTAATCGATTTAAATTAGCAGGCCTTGCCATGATGGCAATGGCTTTTAGCTTGCCTGCATTTGCCGGCGAGAATGTCGCCGACACAGCCCCTCAATTTAGCGTGAAATCAAATGCTACGCGGGCAATTGGGTCAGCGGCCAGCGCCTTTGAAGGTGGAGATTTTGCAAAATCAGCTACATTTAGTCGCTATGCTTTAAAACAAGGGCTGAAGAAATCACGTAAAACTGTTGCTTATAGTAACTTATGTGCAGCTCTGGGCGCGCAAGGTGAATACGGCGCAGCAATTGAAGCCTGCGACTCTGCGATTAAAATTGCACCGACAAATTGGCAAGCTTACACAAATCGCGCTGCTGCTAATTGGTTGTCTGGCAACAAAGAAGCCGCCCAAGCAGATATCGAGAAGGCGAATAAGAAAAATACATAATAAGAAGAGATAAAAACCCCCGGATATTGTCCGGGGGAACTATTAAACCGCTAGGTGCTCTTGTAGGCGTGGGAGCAAGGCTTTACCGGCACACAAAATATTGCCGCTTTCCATAGGGGTGTCATTGCCTGTGTCTAGGTCTTGTACAACGAGACCAGCTTCGCGGGCGATTACAATGCCGGCTGCGATATCCCATGGTTGAAGGCCGCGTTCCCAATAGCCGTCAAATCTGCCAGCGGCAAGCCATGCGAGATCAAGAGCGGCTGAGCCGTTCCGGCGAATGCCCGCGCACCTTGCCATCACTTTATGAAGCTCTTTAAGAAATTGCGCATGTCCTGGTTTCCCGAGCCACGGTGTTCCTGTGGCAATTAGGCAGGTTGCCAAGTCATCGCGATTAGGTGTTCGTAGGCGTTTCTCAATGCCGCGCGAATCAAGTAAATAGGCACCTTGTCCTGTTTCTGCAAAGAACATCTCGTCACGCATTAGATCATAAATGACGCCTGCATGTAGTACGCCGTCTCTTTCTACACCAATGGAAATGGCAAAATGAGGGTTCCCGTGAAGGAAATTAGTGGTGCCGTCCAGTGGGTCAATAATGAAACGGTGGGTTTTATCTGAACCTTGCACTTCGCCGCGTTCCTCAAGCAAATAGCCATAACCGGGACGATCATGGCGAAGGCTCTCATGGATTTTTTCTTCGCACATTCTGTCAGCGGCTGTCACAAAGTCAGCAGGGCCTTTGCGGGATACCTGTAGATTTTCGACTTCGCCAAAGTCGCGAGACAAGACACGCGCACCTTTGCGCGCTGCCGCCATCATGACGGTTACGAGGGGGGATGCATTTGGCATTAGTCAGCTCTTTTCACGTAGGAACCGTCTTCGGTCATCACAATAATACGTTCATCTGTATTGACAAATGGTGGTACGGATGTCCGCACCCCATTTTCTAAAATGGCGGGTTTATAAGAATTTGCAGCAGTTTGGCCTTTGACCACAGGCTCTGTCTCTGTGATGGTCAAGGTTACTTGATCTGGTAGGGTGACAGAGATTGGACGTTCTTCGTGAAACTCTAGTTGTACTTCCATTCCGTCAGTAAGATAGGCAGCTCTGTCTCCGATGAACTCTGATTCCAGATTGATTTGTTCATAGTTTTCCGAGTTCATAAATACGAGCATATCGCCGTCTGCATATAAATATGTGTGTGGTTTTTGATCAAGGCGAACCCGCTCAACTGTTTCGGAAGCCCGGAAACGTTCATTCAACTTACGACCGTCAATCAGGTTTTTAAGTTCTACCTGATTAAATGCACCACCTTTGCCAGGTTTTACGGCGTTGGTTCTGACGGCAACCCAAAGTCCGTCTTGATGGGAGATAATGTTTCCAATGCGAATTTCATTGCCGTTGATTTTCATGGCTTTGCCTGCTCTTTAAATTTCAAATACCGAACGAGGCGAAGAGGAACGACGCGTCGATTGGGACAGTTAATATGCGGCTCTTACCAAGAAGGGGGGCAATGGGCAACCTGATAATGACAGTTAGTTAGGGCTTGGGGGGGGCGTTGGAAATAAATTCCTAAACTGTTGCTCGCCGTGTTTCGAAAATTCGATGATACGGGAGTTGTCCAACCTTTTCGCCCATTGTTTTTCTAGAAAGTGAGAGAGCAGAGCGGTTCCTAAACTACCTGCGAGGTGGCTACGGCGAGCGCTCCAATCCAGACAAGACTTACATAGAGGTCGGCGCGAGTTTTGCATCTGGATCAAATTGATACCAATGCTACTGATAAAGCTCTCTCCGGCAGGTGTTAGCCCAACTTCTTCCCCGACAGAAGATAGGTAGTTTTGTGAGGACAAATAATCAAACATCGTTACTCCTAGTTCACCCGCTAAATGATTATAACACACCCGCGCTTTTCGAAGGGCTGGGTCTTTGGGGCCTGTGCGGGTGCGCATATGCCCGTGTTTGGCGGCAAAACCCATCATCACTTCCAATACGTGACCGATTTCGTCGCCCGCCAATGAAAAATATCGGTGCCTCCCCTGTTTGCGCCGTATCAGGAGTTCGGCAGCTTCAAGTTTTGATAAGTGTGAACTGGCCGTTTGTAGGGTTACACCAGCCTCGCTTGCCAATTCGCTAGCGGTCAGTGCCTTGCCGCTCATGAGGGCGCTGAGCATGTTGGCGCGGGCCGGATCACCGATTAATGCACCCAACATCGCAATGTTTGGACCTTCTTTCATACTTCGATGTTAATCGAAGTATTTCCGTGACGCAATATGTAATGGTGTATGGAACCAAGGAGAAACCGAATGATTACCTGCATTATCAAATACCATATTGATCCAACCAAGAAAGACCAGTTTGTGCAATACGGAAAAAATTGGTCTGAAGCCATTCCTCGGTGCGGTGCAAATTTGATCGGATATTATGCGCCCCATGAAGGGTCAACAACACTCGCATATGGCATCTATAATATCAAAGATTTGGCGGCCTATGAACAGTACAAGCACCGCCTTGGTAATGATCCGCTTGGCAAATCAAATTATGAATTTGCGCAGAAAGAAAAGTTCATCTTGCGGGAAGACCGAACATTCTTAAAATTGGTAGCGTCATGATTGCGGTGATCTTTGAGGTTATTCCTCATGCGGCACACAAGCAGGAATATCTGGATATTGCTGCCAGTTTAAAGCCGCATTTGGAGGAGATTGACGGATTTATTTCGATCGAGCGTTTTCAAAGTTTAACGGACGCGAACAAAATATTGTCTCTTTCTTTCTTTCGAGATGAAAAATCTGTGAAAGAATGGCGCAAATTGCAATGCCACCGAACGGCACAAGAACAAGGTCGGGCGAGTATATTTGCCGATTATCGCTTGCGAGTTTGTACTGTGATTAGGGATTACGGCATGTTTGAACGTGACCAAGTCCCCGATTAACTTGATGGTTTCATCATGTGTTTCTTCCGTTCTCATTTGTACGGGTTGAAATTTATGCCCACATAAATGTGATTGGTAAAATTTATGCATTGGCATATGGTGTCCAAAACAAAGGGGAGCATAATGTCATTACTACCAAGCTTGGGCGAGGCGCCGCATTTGGGTGCTGTTTTCAAAGCTTTTCCGCAAGCGGTACAGCCATTGCTAGAATATCATGATGTCTTATTACGGGGAGAGGGGCCGCTTACGATTGCGCAACGTGAGCTGATTGCTGTTTATGTCTCGGGTTTAAATGCCTGTACATTTTGTTTTGGCGCTCACAAAATTTATGCACGGGTGTTCGGAGTTGAGGAAAGTACGATTGATGCTATGATGGAAGATGTCGAAACAGCACCAATTGATGAGACGATGAAACCCATATTATCATATGTGAAAAAACTCAACGCCCTCCCAACACGGATTACCAGTGAAGACGCGCAGGCTGTGTTTGCGGCCGGATGGTCGGAGCGAGCACTTTATGACGCTGTCCAAATATGTGCCCTGTTTAACTTTATGAACCGAATTATCGAGGGTACCGGCGTGAGCTTTGACTATGCTGAAACGCCAATTTCAGACGAAGAGTTCGAGGCGCGGCGCACACGGTCATATATGGATTTTGGTCGCGAACTCGGCATTGTTAAATAGGAGAGTAGTATGATGGATTTAGTGAATGGTTTTATGGCGGAGATGAAAGCTGGCCCAGCGTGGGTTTACTATTGGGTGATGTTGATGGGGGCTATGTTTATGCTCTCGATACCATTTTCGCTCAAAAATACACAGGCTCGTTTGATCTTGTTGGCAACCCTAATTTTTGCCCCGATTATAATGATGTTACTTTATGCGAAATTTGGTTATACGAGAATTTTGGGCCTTGGTCATATTATTGCCTGGATTCCCGTTTTATATTGCCTAATCAAAGATCGAAAATCATGGCAGGTCGGGCAAACACTCGTCGGGAAATGGTTGGCATTGACAGTCTGCATTATGTTGGTTTCGTTGGTGTTTGATATCAGTGATGTTGCCCGTTATGTGATGGGGGAACGGGGATAAGAGGAGGCATATATGTTGAAATTATGTGGGGTGCTGGCCATCTTAATAATGCCAATGTCAACATATGCGCAAACAGCGTCGCCGACAAAAGCCCTAGATTGGGCCAATGGAGAGTGGGCGTTTGACCCTGAGCAGGCGACAGAAGAACAGATGAAGTCGTTTAATTGTAAATCCAACCCGATGTCGGTCAACATCAATCAGCAAGGTTTGGTTTATACTTCCACTCAAATGGGCGATGTGACATCCAAGGCGAAAATATTATTTGCAACGGATACCTTCCTGAAAATTCAGTATGAAAATGAAGAACGTCTGATGGACAATGGTAAACCCCATGTCTGGATCATGTACTTCGTCGATAGAGACCACTTTGTGTGGATTCGGGAGGACTGGATCAAAGACGGCGATATAACAGGCTCCACGCAGATGCGGATCAGGTGCCAAAGATTGGAAATAAGCTAGGGGCTTATGGTGGGGACGGGCTTTCTGCTTGTGCCCTTACCCGTGCACGTTCAAGAATGTCTGGGTCCACATTGTCTTCCAGTCGTTTTTTTAGCTCCTCTCTTGATTGATCATATTCTTCTATGCCTGATTTGCCGTTATCGGCTTCGGCGCGCAGTAACCAGTAATAGGCATCTTCAAAACTTTGGGTGACACCGTCCCCTTTGGCCAAGGTAAATGCGTACAAGAACCTGCCTTCTGCGTCCCCGCCTTCGGCGGCTAATTTAAACCATTCGGCGGCCTGTTCTACGGAGCGAGTGACTCCGTTCCCTTGGTATACCACAAGACCGTAATCAGCTTGCGCTGCGGGAATACCTGCATTGGCCGCTTGGGATAAAAGTTCGGCAGCTCGTTTTGCATCTGGTTTGATCTGATAACTTTCCACATATAAAATCGCAGCGACATGAGCCGCCATATCATCGCCCAGAGCGGCAGCTTTTTCATACCACTCCACGGCTTTGACCGGATCATCTTCAATATGCCAATCTCCAAGCTTATGCATGGCTTGCACATCGCCGTTGTTGGCCGCTTTCACTAAATACTGATGAGATTTGTCCTTGTTTTCGTGGACGCCTTCGCCGTTTTTATACATCTCGCTTAATAAAATCATCGCATCGGTGCGGTCTTTGTCGCTGGCTTGCTCTAGCCAAAATAAAGCATCTGACGGCGTATAACCGGCTTGCGATGTGAGGGCCAATTCACCTAAGGCGAGCATGGCGTCTGTTTGGCCAAGGTTTGCCGCCTTTAAGAACCATGTTTTCGCGCCCACAGGATCAATAACACCAGTATCACCGCGCACTAATATATGCCCGACCAGAACTTGTGCCTGCGGATTGCCGCCTTCACCAGCCCGTTGCGCCTGCAAAAGGGCGGTGGCAAAATCTCCCTGACCATATGCTGTTAAGGCGGCATCATAACTACTATCATCGGATATGGCAGGCGATTCTGCTGCCATAGCGACGAGTGAAAATGTGGATACAGATAATGGCGCTAGGCTAAAGGCGAATGCGAGGTACATAGCTCGCCCAATCGTTTGACGGCTTCTACCGGCCCTTTTGCGTATGTCCATACGCCCGATGAGATAGCGATGAAATCCGCGCCCGCTGCAATCACTTGCTGGGCGTTGTCGGGGGTAATGCCGCCGATTGCCACACAGGGAATTTCGATTGCTTCGTGCCACCATGTTAATATCTCCAAATCGGCAGCTTGCGCGCCGGGTTTTGTACTTGTGTCAAAAATGCACCAAAGGCAACATAATCTGCCCCATCTGAACCAGCGCTGAATGCCAACTCGCGGGAGTTATGGCATGTTATTCCGATTAGCGCATCCTCTGGCAACAGTGTTTTTGCTAAATTAATGTTCATGTCAGATTGCCCTAAATGTACACCGTCTGCTCCGCATTCTTTGGCGATCTCGGGATCGTCATTGATCAAAGCCAATGTACCGTATTGATGGGCAATGGGGATAAGTCGCTTGGCAATTTTAATCGTGTCAGACGCCGAAGTGTCTTTGAGGCGAATTTGCAAACAGGCAATAGGAGTAGCCGCAAGAACTTTTTCCAATATGCCTGCAAAGACTTCCACATCATCAATTTGCGGCGGCGTTATCAGGTAAATTTGACACGGAATAACCGCGTCCGGAACCTTGTTCTCTTGCCGCTTGTTCTTCTTTTGCGATTTTCTTTTGGACTTGCTCATAGGGGGCTTATAAACTGAGATTTGGATAAGGGGGCAAAAAAATGAACGAAACAGATAAAAAATGGCATAAAGGCAGTTGCCATTGTGGGCAGGTCAGTTTCGAAGTTCACGCGCCTGTTAATATTGTTGTCACTGATTGTAATTGCTCCATGTGTGCTAAAACGGGTTATCAGCATCTGATTGTTGATCAAGCTGATTTCAAACTCTTGACTGGTGAAAAGAACCAGATTTCCTATCGTTTTGGCACCCACACGGCCAATCATTTGTTCTGCCAATGTTGCGGTATTAAATCCTTTTACATTCCCCGCTCGCATCCTAACGGCATTAGCGTCAATCTGCGTTGCCTCGACCAAAGCAGGTTTGAAACCATTACATTTGAACCTTTCGACGGTCAAAATTGGGAAGAAAATATTGAGAGCCTTCACAACAAAGTATAAAGCGAACAT
>JAJRSG010000066.1 GCA_024278915.1 Alphaproteobacteria bacterium | reverse complement strand
TTAACACGACCAAATTGACCAGAACCACCAGATTGCTTCTTATGGGTATAATCAATATCAATCGGCCCGATCAATGTTTCACGGTAAGCCACTTGTGGCTGACCAATATTGGCCTCAACACCGAATTCACGTTTCAAACGATCAACCAGAATATCCAAGTGAAGCTCACCCATACCAGCCATAATAGTTTGACCAGATTCGTGATCAGTTGTTACGCGGAATGATGGATCCTCTGCAGCCAAGCGCTGTAGGCCAATGCCTAGTTTTTCTTGGTCGGCCTTTGTTTTCGGCTCAACAGAAATCTCAATCACCGGATCAGGAAACTCCATACGCTCCAAAATAACCGGATGTGCAACATCAGAAAGTGTATCACCTGTTGTTGTTTGTTTTAGAGAAGCAATCGCCACAATATCACCAGCATATGCCGTTTTAATATCATCACGGTCATTGGAATGCATAATCAACATACGACCAACGCGCTCACGCTTTTCTTTCACTGTATTCATCAAGGTTGTCCCAGATTCCAGCACACCAGAATATAGACGACAGAAAGTCAATGTACCCACAAATGGGTCATTCATGATTTTAAAAGCAAGAAGAGACAAAGGCTCATCATCAGAAGCCTTACGTGTTGTTTCTTCGCCAGTCTTTACATCAATACCGGCAATCGCAGGAATATCGAGCGGGCTTGGCAAATAATCAACCACAGCATCCAACAAAGGCTGAACACCCTTATTTTTAAAAGCCGTACCACAGAACATAGGGACAAGCTTACCTTCAATCGTACCCCTACGGATAAGACGCTTTAACGTCGCATTATCAACAGCTTCACCCTCAAGGTAAGCTTCCATGACATCATCATCAAGCTCAGCAACCATCTCCACGAGTTTCTCGCGGTATTCCGTAGCCTTATCAGCCAAATCAGCAGGAATTTCGACTGTGTCATACTTCGCACCCAGCTCAGCATCATCAGCCCAGACATAGGCGTGCATTTCGATCAGATCGACCATGCCTTTAAATTCGCTTTCAGCACCAATCGGCAACTGCATCGCCAACACAGGCGCACCAAGGCGCTTCTCAACACTCTCGAAAGACGCGTAAAAATCGGCGCCCAGTTTATCCATTTTATTACAGAAGATCATACGCGGCACATTATACTTATCCGCTTGACGCCAAACTGTTTCAGTTTGCGGCTCAACACCTGCATTCGCATCAAGAAGAGCAACAGCACCATCAAGAACACGTAAAGAACGCTCAACTTCGATTGTAAAGTCAACGTGTCCCGGTGTGTCAATAATATTCAAACGCTTTCCGCGCCAAAAACAGGTTGTCGCCGCAGAGGTAATGGTAATTCCACGCTCTTGCTCTTGCTCCATCCAATCCATTGTAGCCGCGCCGTCATGCACTTCCGCAATCTTATGGTTCTTACCTGTATAGTAAAGAATCCGCTCGGTACATGTTGTTTTACCCGCATCAATATGCGCCATGATACCAAAATTACGGTAGTCTTCTAATTTATATTCGCGTGCCATGATATTCTCTATTTCCTACCAACGGTAATGAGCAAAGGCACGGTTGGCTTCCGCCATCCGGTGTGTGTCTTCACGTTTTTTAACAGCAGAACCGCGATTGCTCGCCGCATCCATTAATTCAGCAGCTAGACGCTCACGCATTGTATTCTCGTTACGAGAACGCGATGCGGAAACCAACCAACGAATCGCCAAAGCTTGACGACGCTCAACACGAACCTCAACAGGAACCTGATAAGTTGCACCACCAACACGGCGAGAACGAACCTCAACTGTCGGCTTGATATTTTCCAGCGCGTCATGGAACATTGCCATAGGCTCTGTTTTGGCTTTACTCTCGACAATATCAAGAGCGCCATAGACGATGCGTTCTGCGACAGACTTTTTTCCGTCCAGCATAATAGCATTCATAAATTTAGTTAGAACCAGATCTCCAAACTTTGGATCCGGTAAAACTTCTCTTTTCTCAGCGCGGTGACGACGTGACATTATATACTACCTCTACTTAGGACGCTTAGCGCCGTATTTGGAACGACGTTGACGACGATCTTTTACACCTTGTGTATCTAGCACGCCGCGAAGAACGTGATACCGAACACCCGGCAAATCTTTTACCCGGCCGCCACGAATAAGCACAACACTATGCTCTTGCAGATTATGGCCTTCACCAGGAATATAACTCACAACCTCGAAACCGTTGGTCAAACGAACTTTCGCCACTTTCCGAAGCGCCGAGTTCGGCTTTTTCGGTGTGGTAGTATAAACCCGTGTGCACACACCGCGTTTTTGCGGACATGCTTGCATAGCAGGAACCTTGTTCCGCTTTGGTTTCGGTGTCCGGGGCTTCCGGATAAGTTGCTGTACTGTAGGCATAAACGCTCTCTTACTTACAATTTACTTCATACACAAACGCGCAAAAAACCCTGTCAGCTTACGTACGAAGCCGACAAATCTCCTGCACACAAAGCCCTATCCTTCGAAATACACGAAAAACAGAGCGAAAATCTCTTTTATTCTCACCAGAAAAAGGGTCTCGGAACTTAAGAACCGACGGTCAGCTTCCTGATGAGCGCGCAACATAGTTCCGAGAATCGCATACGTCAACAAGAGTCTTAGGCTTTTTGCAGGTTTTTTTCATTGCGTTTTAATGACTTAGAATTGGCATTCTAAATTCAATTATTCAATATGAATTCACCAAATACGCCCGTCTTTCTTGCCAGCGAGCATTATTAAGCTTATGGACAGTATATTCGTTAACGGCGTTCCTCGTTCGCTTTTGAGCAATTCGCAATCATGACTGTATCTGAGCATTATGAGCACACATCTCTTAAATCGTTTTATTCAAAACGCCGAATTATTTCCCCATTTGCTCAATATTCCTTCAGACCAAATCTTATTGTCCCAACTTAGTGAAGCTGATTACCATAAAGCTAGTTTTCTGGATCAGCGCATCATTACCCCTCAATTACAGCGACAGACAGTTACTTGGCGAGACCTTGAAAATTTTGACATACCGAATAATTTAGCACCGCATTACATTTTCCATATTGGGCATGTAGGCTCCACACTTCTGTCCCGCTTGTTAGGAGAATGCCCCAATGTACTTGCCTTACGAGAACCTCAAGTCTTACGAGATTTAGCTGAAATTTCACAAATCAGGCATTTACCACAATCCCCTTGGTCACCAGAGCTTTACGAAACAAGGAAAGCATTATTAGTATCTTGGCTATCCAGAAGTTTTCGCGACGACCAAAGGGTGATGATAAAAGCCAGTAGTTTCGCCAGTGAAATCGCCAAAGAACTTATCGGGCCACGAAACAAAGCCATCTTCCTATATGTGTCTTTAAACAATTACCTTGAAACGATCCTTGCCGGGGAAGGTTCCAGACAGGAAGCTAGCCAGCTCGCAGGAACCAGACTACTTCGCCTCAATCAAAAACTGGCCG
>JAJRSG010000065.1 GCA_024278915.1 Alphaproteobacteria bacterium | reverse complement strand
GGAGACAAGCTCTTGATTAAAGACCTTTCTTTCCGCTTACCGCCTGGCGGGATTGTCGGTGTTATCGGGCCTAATGGTGCGGGTAAAACGACCCTGTTTAAAATGATAACCGGAAGTGAAAAGCCAGATGCCGGTACCTTTAAAGTCGGTGAAACGGTTAAGCTTGGCTATGTGGATCAAAGCCGTGATGCGCTTGATCCTAAAAACAATGTTTGGCAGGAAATTACCGGCGGGGTGGATATCCTCAACCTTGGTAAGCGTGAAATGAATAGCCGCGCCTATGTAGGGGCATTTAATTTCAAAGGGACTGACCAGCAAAAAAATGTTGGCAAATTATCAGGCGGGGAACGTAACCGTGTGCATTTGGCCAAAATGTTGACCAAGCCGTCCAACTTGCTCCTACTCGATGAGCCAACCAATGATCTGGATATGGAAACTTTGTCCGCCCTTGAAGTTGCGTTAGAGCATTTCGCAGGCTGTGCGGTGATTATTTCCCATGACCGTTTCTTCCTCGACCGGATTTGTACCCATATCTTGGCATATGAAGGTGATAGTCATGTGGAATGGTTCGAAGGTGGTTTCTCCGATTATATCGAAGACAAAAAACGACGCCTAGGTCCAGATGCCGACCTCCCCCGTAAACTAAAATTCATGAAGTTTGAACGTTAAGGTCGCGAATATTTTACACATTATTTAAATGTATTTCTTGCGCTAATTTTGAGGTCTGATAAAGAGACGCGGACGGATTAGATATGGGGCGAATGTAGAATAGTATTGTTATTTTAGTAGACCAAAAAGAGACCCATCATGAGCCATTACATCGAATATATACCGATTATTACGACTATTTTTTCCATCTTCTTTGCGCGGGAAATTATTGCCCATTACCGTCATAGTAAAACGACATATTTATTATGGTGGAGTATCGGGGTTGTTGCCTTTGGGATGGGAACATTCACTGAAAGCATCAATGCTTTGTTCGGTTGGAGTGCGCTCAATACGCGGGTGTGGTATATTGTCGGGGCGCTCCTTGGTGGCTATCCCTTGGCACAAGGTTCTGTTTATCTACTGATGAACCGTAAATTTGCTCATGCGAGTACAATCCTCATCACATCGGTAATTATCTTTGCAGGGGTTTGCGTGATGTTATCTCCGATCGCCTTACCTGATGGTTTTGCACATAAATTGACCGGTAAAGTGTTTGAGTGGCAGTGGGTTCGTTTGTTCTCCCCGCTAATTAATATCTATGCATTGATCTTCTTGGTTGGTGGCGCGATTTATTCGGCTATTCGCTATTATGCCAAAGCCGATCATCAGGCTCGTTTCAAAGGGAATATCTTCATTGCCTTTGGTGGTTTGTTGCCGGGAATTGGTGGTACATTTACTCGTATGGGACATGTAAATGTTTTGTTTGTAACAGAGCTTTTGGGGCTGACATTGATTTATATCGGCTATAAAATTATTAAAACTGAAAACAGAAAATCCTAGCCAAAAATATATTTAAGACCAATGAGCAGCACAATCAGGCCAAGCCCGATTTGTAGCCATTGGTCTTTAAGGTTTTGGTTGATGAAACTGCCGAGTAAAGCGCCAATAATGGTGCCGACCAGCATGGCAATCAAAATATTGTAATCAAGCTGTGCACCTAGCCGCAGGTAATTTCCGATAGAGACAAGCAAGCTCATAATGATTGCAATGGCGGCGGTGGCCGGAATAATATGCATGGGCATCTTAAGGTAGCTTGCTAAAAACGGTACGAGTAAGAACCCGCCACCTACACCGAATACAGCGGCGATGAGGGCGATAATAAACCCGGCAAAGATGGGAACCCAAATGCGTACGCAGTAATTTTCGCGGGCATATGTGAAACATAACCTTCCCTTCCTAAACGCCAGATCGCTAACGCCTGTGTCAATAAAGTGGCTTTCAAGGGCTGTTGGCGGGGCAGGTGTTCGCAGTAAATCCCACGCAATTCGTGCCGCAACTAACAATGTCAAAGCGCCGAACCAAGGGCGAAAGACATGCATGTCGGAAAGATAGGCATCGGACAGGGTTGAGCCGCTCCATGCGCCCAATAGCCCGCCAACGCCTAAGAGCATGCCGAGTGGCCAGACAAGATTACCTTTCTTGAAATACGTGGGCACAAAGACAACTGCCGTAGCGAGGACAATGATTTGTGTCATTGGCTTTATCGCATTTGGATCTGTCATGCCAATTATGCTGATTAGCCCAAAGGAAGTCAAAATACCGCCGGCCGCGCCAATTGAGGAAAACACCATTCCAGCGAAAACGGCCCAACACGCTATGATGATTAGCATTTGAATGTCCATGTATCAGGCATATCAAAAGGGTGCTTGTCTGACTAGGGATAATTGCAAAACGCTGCCAGATGAAAAATACCCGCGTAGGGTAAAACTATGGTATGGTGCCAACTTCATAAGGGAGTAGATGATGAGTCGATTTATAAAAATGTTATGTTTAACATCTTTCATGGTTCTGGCAGCATGTACGCCGGCATCAAAGCCTGATGTTTTAGCCATTACGGACGAGGTGACCGAAATGCTACACGTACAAGATACGGCATGGAACGCAGGTGATATCGACACATTTATGGAGTATTATTTAAAATCCGAAGACTTGCGTTTTGCTTCTGGTGGGAATGTCCAACGTGGATGGCGGGCAACTTTGGACGGGTATAAAAAGCGCTATCCAAATACGGATGCTATGGGGGAATTGTCTTTCACGGATTTAGAAATTAAAGTTTTATCACCTGAATATGCGCAAGTCTTTGGACGGTGGGAGTTAACCCGAAAGCAAGATAACCCGGGCGGGTTATTTACATTATTAGTGCAAAAAGTAGACGGAAAATGGGTTATCATTTCCGATCACACATCTTCAAAATAGGATCATATGATGCGGATTAAAAATGTTATCTTTGCGTTGGTCGTTACGGCCATCGGTGCTTGTCAAAAAACGAATGTGCAGGAAATACCGTTTAACCCGGTGACAATGGACGAAGTGTCGATTGACGCAAAGTTTCCGCCGAGCACTTTCGAGCTTGATTTTGATAGTAATGGTTCTGCCTTAAATGGGCATATCTATGTAGCCAATGGAGCCGGCCCACATCCGACAGTTATTCTGTTACACGGGTTTCCAGGGTATGAAAAAAATCTTGATATTGGCCAAGCCATGCGGCGAGCAGGGTTTAACGTATTGTTTTTTCATTACCGCGGGGCATGGGGTAGCGAAGGTAATTTTTCACTCACACATGTTATTGAAGACACATTGGCGGCAAGTGCATTTGTGCGGAGTGATACTGCGGTGCAAAAATATAGAATTGATCCTGAAAAAATCAGTTTCGTCGGGCATTCAATGGGCGGGTTTGCTGCTTTGGCAGCAGGTGCGAAGGATAAGAATGTTAGCTGTGTCGCAGGATTGTCACCAGCGGACTACGGCATTCGGGGGGATATGTTTACGAATGATGATGCTAGATCTGGTTTCGCTGCCTATGTAAACGGCGAATATTTGCTGGGTAAAGGGCCTTTAAAAGGGATTACTGGGGAAGGCCTGCTTCAAGAGATTGATGAAAATCAAGAGGCCTTCAGTATTTCAAAACAAGCCGATGCATATGGTGGTCGCTCGGTGTTTCTAACTGCGGGTGAGAAAGACACGGTCTTGCCACCTTCTATTTATCATCGGGCATTGGTAGATGCTTTTTCTGCGCAAAAGGATGTTAACCTCACGCATCAACTATTTGCGTCGGATCATTCCTATTCATGGGAGCGCATCGCACTTTCCACGAGTGTGGTGAATTGGTTGGACGTAAATTGTCGCTAATTAGTTTCCGTAAACCGCGCTGACAACTGCGTTGCGAATGTACGGGTCGAGTGGGTTGATAAATTGCATGTGCATTACGGCAAACAAATCATTGGTTGGGTCAATCCAGAAATAGGTTCCGGCTAACCCGCCCCAAAAAAAGCTACCATCTGGAAGTTTCAAAGTGTCTGGGTCTTCGATTTGTTTCAGCTTAACTGAAAAATCGAGGCCAAATCCAAGAGAGGCGTCGAGCTGTCCATTGTCTATATTACCTAATTGATCGCTACTCATGAGGGCGAGTGTTTCTGGCTTAAGGTAACTTTTACCTCCTGATGTGCCTTTTTGCAGGAGCATGGTTGTAAACTTTGCATAATCATCAATGGAAGAAACAAGTCCGCCGCCACCACTTTCCAATGGTTGTTTGTTAAGAAAGTTGCCATCAATTTGGTAAACGACCCCGCGAGTGATTTTGGGAGCGTTCGGATCGGTAAGTCTGATGAAAACAGGGCTGCCGCTTGATTTATCCACGATATAAGCAGGGCCGAATTTTTCTTTATCATCAGGTTTAACAACAAAGCCCGTATGTGACATGCCGAGAGGGGTAAACAGACTATCTTGCAAATACTCACCAACCGTTTTTCCTGTAAGGACTTCGATTAGTCTGGCCTGCACATCGACCGCAACGCTATATATCCATTTTTCACCCGGTTGAACGAGCAAAGGTAATTTGCCTAAATTAGTCGAGAATGTTTCAAGGTTGTCATGTGGGTGTAAAATACGTGCTTTGCGGTATTCTTTATCGACACCAGTGTCAGAGAAGCGCCCATATGTTAGTCCTGCCGTGTGACGCATCAAGTCGCGAATGGTGACCGCTCTTTTCAAGGCGGTCGTCAGCAAGGTACCGTCTTCATTTTCGCCAGCGTAAACTTTCAAGTTTGAATATTCCGGAAGATACTTTGCGATAGGGTCATCAAGGTCGAATTTACCCTCTTCATATAACATCATAAGGCCAACGCCGACGATAGGTTTGGTCATTGAATAATACCGCCCGACATCAGAGCGGGCGAGAGGTATATTGGTTTCACGGTCACGCAAACCTGCTTGGCCGTAATAAACCTCTTTTCCGTCTTCATAAACCAAGACGGATAAGCCCGGTACTTTGTTTTGTGAAACAGCGGATTGAAGGAGGTTGTCTAGCCTTTCCGCCCGTAATGTTTGGGATGGCGAAATAAGGGTCGCGTCTTTTTGGCTAATGGACGGCGAAACGGTTGTGCATGCACCAAGTGTCAGGCTTGCCACGACGGACAATAGTAAACTTGAATGTTTTATGTGTTTGTTTGAAAATGCCATCACCTGTCCCTAAAATTTGTTATTATGCGAATTAGGCTAATGCTTCCTGTTACAAGTTGCAATGATCAAACATTCCTGCACAGGGGCTAGACATTTTTGTTTTGCCTCAATGATCTTGCATGCAGGGGGCGCGTCCTGTTAGGATTGGATGAACAAGGGGGCTTTATGGAACACATTAATGTACTCATCGTCGGGGCTGGTATTTCCGGAATTGGAGCAGGTTGCCATTTAATGATGAAAAACCCGGAAGGGAGTTCTGGACGCGATTTTGCCATCCTTGAAGGACGGGAAACGTTTGGAGGAACATGGGATTTGTTTAAATATCCCGGCATTCGCTCAGATTCTGATATGTATACATTCGGATATTCCTTCAAACCTTGGACAGAGGGCAAAGATATTGCCAGTGCGAGTTCAATTTTGAATTACCTAAAAGAAACGACAGAAGAATACGGCGTTGCTGATAAAATACGCTATGGGCATAAAGTCAGAAAGATAAATTGGGATTCCGGGGAAAGTCGCTGGATCGTTGATATTACGCGCACCGATACGGGAGAAGATTTTCAAATCAGTTGTAATTTCTTGTTGTCGTGTATGGGATATTATAATTATGACCATGGATATGTTCCGGAATTCAAAGGCTTTGACAGCTATAAAGGTGAGGTCATTCATCCACAGTTATGGCCAGAAAATTTTGATTATAGTGGCAAGAAAGTATTGGTGATCGGTAGCGGAGCAACGGCGATTACGCTTGTACCGTCCATGACTGACAAGGCCGAGCATGTCACCATGTTACAACGTTCCCCAACCTATGTATTCACACGGCCTGCCGCAGATAAAATTGCTAAGTTCCTTCGTAAAATCATGCCAACTCGCGCAGCCTTTAAGCTAACACGCTGGAAGAATATTGTTCTTAATATTTTCATGTTTAATAAAGCACGCAAGAAACCCGATGATGTCAGAAAGTTTTTGCGGGACATGACGGTAGAAGAATTAAAGGGAAGTGATGTTGATGTAGATATTCATTTCAACCCGAAATATGATCCTTGGGATCAACGTCTATGTTTGGTACCCGATGCAGATTTATTTGGCGTGTTAAAAGATGGTTCTGCTTCAATTGTTACAGATACAATTGATACATTTACTAAAACCGGGGTGAAGTTATCTTCAGGCGAGACCATAGATGCCGATGTTGTAATTCCGGCAACAGGGCTGGACGTGCAATTCTTTGGCGGGATTGAAACCTGTATTGACGGCGAAGTCATTAGCCCGGGAGATTTGGTAAATTATAAAGGTATGATGTTTGGCGGTGTGCCTAATATGGCGGCGGTATTTGGTTATACAAATGCTTCTTGGACATTAAAGGCCGATTTAACCAGTGGCTATGTTGTACGTCTGTTGCAACATATGGAAAAAAATGGCTACAAAACAGCTATGCCGGTTTTACCTGAAGCGGAAATGGAAAAAGAACCCATTGTTGGCTTG
>JAJRSG010000064.1 GCA_024278915.1 Alphaproteobacteria bacterium | reverse complement strand
TTGAATAAGTTGCAAGAAATAGAAATAAAGAGTGAAAATGATATTCTTGCCGCTGAAAAGCAAACTCTGGAAGAATTATTGGCATCCGAAAAGCTCCAATGGGCTAGTATAGCCGAACAAGTTCGGGAAATTAGGGATATTTACGGCCCCAAGACAGATCTGGGAAAAAGGAGGACTACCTTTGCGGATATGCCAAATATTGAAATTGATTTGGCCACGGCCTTTATTACCAAAGAAGCGATTACGGTAGTGATGTCAGAAATGGGCTGGATACGGGCGTTGAAGGGGAAGGTAGAAGACTTATCTACTCTGAAATTTAAAGAGGGGGATGGTCCTGCATTTGCCATTCCTGCATTTACAACTGATAAGATCGTAATGTTTGCAAGTAACGGCAAATTTTACACTTTGGCGGCGGATAAATTACCCGGTGGACGAGGAAGCGGAGAACCCATTCGCCTTATGGTCGATTTACAAGATGATCATATGCCAATTGGCCTATTCGTGCACAATCCTGAGCGACAATTACTTGTGGCTAGTTCTGACGGCTATGGTTTCCGGGTAAAAGAAAGTGATGTGATTGCTTCGAAACGTGGAGGTAAACAAACTTTGAATGTTAAAGGAAATGCTGAGGCCCTTCGCTGTGTTGAAATCAAGGGTGAGAAGGTAGCCACGATTGGCGAGAACCGCAAAATTTTAATTTATAATGTTGATGAACTCCCTGTTCTCTCCCGTGGGAAAGGCGTGCGCCTGCAAAAATTTAAAGATGGTGGACTTGCAGATGTAACTACCTTTACAGCCCTTGAAGGACTGAGTTTTGTTGATGCTTCTTTGCGTCGAAATAGCGTCAATGATTGGCATTTGTTAGGAGGTAAAAGAGCACAAGCGGGGCGTATGGCTCCTCGTGGTTTTTCACGTGCAGGACTATTCGCTATGAATAAGCAGTTATAACCTTGAAAAATAGGGAGTTTGGCGCTATATAAAGCATATCTTAACGGGGAGCAAAAATGAATCCATTACTTATAAGCCTAGGCATTGTCGGGTTGATTATCGTTATAATCATCACGATTTACAACCGATTAGTCGCTTTACGTCAAACATGTAATCAAGCATGGTCTGATATTGAAGTCCAATTAAAGCAACGACAAGACCTTATTCCAAGTTTGGTTGAAACGGTAAAAGGTTATGCCAAACATGAAAAAGAGACATTTCAGGCAGTAATTGATGCCCGGAATTCAGCCATTAGCGCTAATTCTGTTGGAGATACAGTCGAAGCAGAAGGCCTGCTTGGCCAAGCCCTTGGAAAGTTATTCGCGCTTGCAGAAGCTTATCCTGATCTGAAAGCAAATCAAAACTTCTTGCAGTTACAAGATGAACTATCCGATGTTGAAAACAAAATCTCTGCAGCCCGCCGTTTTTATAATAACTCTGTCCAAGAGTATAATACTGGTACAGAACAATTTCCAGCCAATATGATTGCGGGGCCATTTAATTTTGAGAAACGTGATTTTTATGAGAGTTCGGAAGGTCGTGAGGCTTTACAAGCTCGACCTGATGTAAGCTTCTAAAGCATGACTGCATCCCGCAAGAACAGATAATATGGCGGCTTACGGACTAAAGACCCATATTTGGAACAATAACCTTAAAAGTATTATTCTGTTAATCCTTTTTCCAGTGCTTATCTTGGCACTTGTTTATGCAGGGCTATTGCTTTGGGCAGGGTATATTGAAGGTAGTGGTGCGGCTCAAGGCTTTGACTTTGCCGCCGATATGCTTCCTCGGGCTGTTCCGATTACTTTAGCGGGGGTTGGGGCATGGTTTGGCATAGCTTTTATGGGGCACCAAGCCCTAATAGATGCTGCCACTAAATCCAAAGCGTTGAGCGAAAGCGATGAACCTCGTGCTTACCGTTTACTTGAAAATCTGTGTATTTCTCGCGGGATTAGCACACCTAAATTAAAAGTTATTGATACGGAAGTGATGAATGCATTTGCCAGCGGGATTCGTGAAAAAAACTACACCATTACGCTGACACGCGGTTTATTGGATTCTTTGGATGATGATGAACTTGAGGCCGTTATCGGGCACGAGCTAAGTCATATTCGTAATCGGGATGTAAGGCTTTTAATTATTGCCGTTATTTTCGTTGGTATTATTTCCTTTTTCGGTGAAGGGGTTGTGCGGGGTATGATGCGTAGTCATATGCCAAGAACTAGTCGTTCGAGGCGTGGTGGGGAAGTTAATGCCGCCGTACTCATATTAATCGGGGTGGCGATCATTGCAATTTCTTATGGCTTGGCCATGTTGATTCGATTTGCCTTGTCTCGTAAACGGGAATATTTAGCTGATGCAGGTTCTGTAGAGCTGACAAAAAATCCGGATGCGATGATTAGGGCCTTACAAAAAATATCAGGTCATGCACAGTTGAACGCACCTGCGGAAGTACGCGAAATGGCATTTGAAAATAAACATGTTGGTATTTCAGGCATGTTTGCTACTCATCCACCTATTGAAAAACGTATCGAGGCATTGGTGAAATTTGCAGGTGGTCGTGTTGGTTAGCTTTGCCCCATTAACTGAGGTATTGCCGTCGCAATTTGTGGTATAAAGGCAACCAATAAAATTACAAATATTTGAATGCCAATAAATGGTAACACGCCTTTATAGAGAGCCGTTGTTGTCACTTCCGGTGGCGCGACACCACGTAAATAAAATAAAGCAAAACCAAATGGTGGTGTTAGGAAGCTGGTTTGTAGATTCAACGCCATTAATATGCCAAGCCAGACAGGATCCATTCCCATCGCGAGTAGGGGGGGGGCAACCAAAGGCACAATCACAAATGTAATTTCGATGAAGTCTAGGAAAAATCCTAATACAAACATGACAAGCATGACAAGAATAAGCGCGCCGATTGCACCACCAGGTGCACTTGCGAGGAAGCGGCCAACCAATTCATCTCCTCCAAAGCCCCTGAATACAAGGCTGAACATGGTGGCACCGATTAAAATTACAAAGACCATGCTGGTAATATGCATTGTTGAACGGGAAACTTCTGATAGTTGCCCATTGTTGATGAGCCAATATACAGCATAGCCAGTCCCTAAAATTGCGAAACCACTTAGTAGGAGAGCAATGGTAACTGCGATACGTTCGTTAAAAGCCCAACTTTCTTGATTAAACCGAATGTCTATTCCGGTTAAGTCTAATGCAATTAGAGCAGTAAAACCGAAGATGGCGAGTAAGACGAACTTACGAGTGTTTGGCTTGTCATCTGCTAATTTATAAGCGGCGAGTAAGATTGCTCCTAATGCGCCAAGTGCAGCCCCTCTGGTCGGGGTTGCATAACCCGATAAAATGGATCCAAGTACAGCGATGATAAGAATGATCGGTGGTAACATCGCTTTCAGAACTCTACCAATAAAACGTCTGATGTGTACGTTTTTATCTCGTACATTTAAGGGAGCCATACTTGGTTTCAAAGTAGCAATTACGGCAATGTAAATTGCGTATAATGCGACTAGGAGTAACCCTGGAAGTAGGGCGCCAGCAAATAAATCACCAACAGAAATGACGCCATTCGCTTCTAACCCATGTGCTCGTTGAGCTTCTTGATAGGCGTTAGAGAGTTGGTCTCCTAAGATCACAAGCACGATAGATGGCGGGATGATTTGCCCCAGTGTACCTGAAGCAGCAATGGCCCCTGAAGCCAAAGAAGGGGCATACCCTCGCTTTAACATGGTCGGAAGAGACAAGAGTCCCATCGTTACAACCGTTGCACCAACAATACCTGTGGAGGCGGCGAGCAAAGCGCCAACGATAACCACGGATATACCAAGGCCTCCTCGCACAGAGCCGAATAAATCCCCCATTGCTTCTAGCAAATCTTCAGCAATTCGTGATTTTTCCAACATGACTCCCATGAAGACAAATAGAGGAACTGCCATTAAAATCTCACGGGTGATCAAAGGATATATTCTTCCAGGTAATGCCATGAGAAAACTGGGTTCAAATGTTCCAGTAAGCACGCCGATCGCTGCAAATACCAAAGCAATACCTCCTAGCGTAAAGGCAACGCCGTATCCGCCCATAAGAGCTGCACAAGCAAAGGCAAACATCAGGAGCGCAAGGTAGTCATTTACATTCACAGCTTAGCCTCCAAATGATCTTGCTCAAATAAAGCGGAAATATGTTCAGGGAGAGGGGGTTGTTGTTTTCCCGTTAATAATAAAGCTGCCCTCCCTGCAATAGATAACCCTTGGGCAATTAGCGTAACCGCAAAAACCGAGACACACGTTTTCAATATAAACACGCCGCGAATGCCGTCTGACTCAGCAGAACCTTCTAAGGATATCCATGCCAAGCCAACAAAGCTTTGTGCGTTCCAGATTAAGGTTAGACAAAAAGGAACAAGAAGGGCGTAAAACCCAATAAAATCTACAAAGGCTTTATTTTTTGTGTTCATTTTAGAATGGAAAATATCAACCCTTACGTGCTGACCTGCTAATAATGTCGCCGCTGAACCGAGGAGAATGACAAGGGCATGAAAATAGGTGGCACTTTCATCATATTTTGTTGCACTTTGCCCAAAGATAGATAAGGCAATCACACCGAAGGCGACACTGATAACCATAGCGACAAGTAGCCATTTAACCCATTCACCAATAAAAGTATTAAATCCGTCGATCAATTGAGTCAGGGTAAATTGGAAATCTAATACCAGTTTTGACTTAGTAAATACCAAGCATAAAAATGGTACGAGTGTAAGCGGTAAAAACATCCAACCAATTGCTTGGACAATATGTCCCAAAGTTTCAAGCGGAAATGAGGTCATCTGTTTTCTAACGCCGCTTTACGGGCAGTGATATATGCACCATCACTAATTTCAGTCCAATGCCGATAGCTATTTCTAGCTTCAATGTAACTTTTATAAATTGCTTGGGTTTGCTTGTCTGCTCCTCCAATTTCAGCAACGACGTCTTCACTGATGCGGCCAATTTTATCCCAAACTTGTTTTGGGAAAATACGGGGGCGAATGCCATGCTCTTTATTGAGGGTTTTTAATGCCTTCGCATTTTCATGTGTATATTCTCCAAGTGAGACATCATTGGCATGTCGGCAAGCAGATTTAAAGATAGCTTGCTCAGTCACAGTCAGGCTGTTCCATACGCTTAAATTTACGCCGAGGCTCAAGGCCGCACCAGGTTCATGGAAACCTGGACCATAGTAATAAGGCGCTTCTCGGTAAAATCCGAAAGCGTAATCATTCCACGGGCCTACCCATTCTGTAGCATCTATGGCACCTGATTGAAGGGCTTGGTATATTTCTCCGCCAGACAGTTTAACGGCAGCCCCTCCCATACGGCGGATGACTTCACCACCAATTCCGGGCATGCGCATTTTCAGCCCTTTGAAGTCTTCTAAAGAATTGATCTCTTTCTTGAACCAACCTCCCATTTGATGGCCAGTATTTCCAGCATGCATGGCTTTGATGTTAAACTTTGCTGATAATTTATCCCAAAGTTCTTGCCCACCTCCAAATTTAATCCAACCAACCATTTCATTTGCCGTAAAGCCCATAGGGACGGCAGTGAAGAAACTGAATCCTTTGGCTTTTCCTTGCCAATAATATTCAGCGCTGTGGTACATATCCGCTGCCCCCGTTGATACGGCATCAAAAACTTCAGTGGCACCTACCAGTTCTCCTGCGGCAAAAACTTTGATTTCGATATTTCCGCCTGTCATTGTGTTTACATATTCGGCAAACCGATTGGGCATGACACCAAGGCCAGGGAAGTCTTTTGGCCATGACGTTGCCAAACGAAATTGCTTCAAATTTTTTCCAATGTTTGGAGACGCGAGATCTGTACTTTGACTTGTTTGTGGCTTTTTTGTAGGCTTCCTCAATACAGCTGCAGTAGATGCACCTGTCGCTAAGGCGGCAGCGGCTGTTAAAACGTGTCTTCTTTTCATATTTGTCCCCGTGCTAGTGAAGCTATTCCTGCTTTTTCCAGCCATTTACACCTAAAATTTCATTGGGCTTGAACCTGGACTTGTATTGCATTTTGGGGCTGTTTTCCACCCAATAACCAAGATAAAGATAATTTAAATTGGTTTGCTGACAAATATATAAATGATCTAAAATCATATATACACCCAGACTTCGGTTCTTTTGATCGACATCAAAAAAACTATACACCATTGAAAGGCCATCATTCAGTGTGTCCGTAATACAGCAAGCGGTTAAAGTCCCATTTTTGTCCCTGTACTCAAAGATTTCTGTGAAACTAGCACAATCTTCAACCATCATTTCGTATTGTTCAAAATCAATTTCTGACATGCCGCCACCTGGATGGCGGTGATTTAGGTAACGGCTCAGAAGCGTAAACTGTTCTTGGGTGGCATAGTTCTCAGTCATTTCGCATGTTAAATCGGCATTCTTATTTAAAACGCGTTTGAAGCTGCGGCTTGGCATGAATTCTTGCACGTTCACGCGCAAAGAAAGGCAAGCCTTACAGGTTTCGCAAGCAGGCCGGTAGATGACATTTTGTGATCTGCGGAAACCCGAATGGGTTAGATAGTTATTGAGATGAGGCCCGTCTATTGGATCAAGAGCTGTAAATATTTTACGTTCCATTTGCTCCGGTAAATACGGGCAGGGAGCTGGCATCGTAATAAAGAACTGCAGTTTTTGCGGATCAAAATGATGTGTCATGAGTAGGCTATATCATGCCTAGATAGAGAATACAAAAGGCAACATTA
>JAJRSG010000063.1 GCA_024278915.1 Alphaproteobacteria bacterium | reverse complement strand
TGCCAATATGTTGGTTATTCATCCTGATGAATGTATTGACTGCGGGGTTTGCGAACCGGAATGTCCAATCGATGCGATTGTGCCTGACACTGAAGATGATAAAGACGGCAAATGGCTTGAAATTAACACCAAATACGCAGAACTTTGGCCCAATATTACGATTATGGGTAAGCCGCCCGAGGATGGGACACAATTTGAAACCGAGACAGGGAAGTTCGAGAAATATTTCGACCCGACCCCGGGCAAAGGCGATTAAGTTTGCATAAAACCCAAGGCACCGGGATTAAGTAGGTTGTCTTTATCCATGTGTTGTTTGATGGCTTTCACCAAAGCCAAGCTGTGGGGGTTGAGCCCTTCTTGGTACAGATAGGTTTTGCCGATCTGGAAATGGATTGCGCTGTGGGTGAGGCAAGTTTCTTTAATGTGGTTGCGGATATTGGCAACACATTTACGCGCATCAAGGTTTTTCTCAAATCCTTTAATTTTTTTCAGGTGAGATTTCTCAATATTGCGTTTGTGAAATTCCATTAGTTCATCGGGCCAGAAAAACACAGGTTCCAAAACAACTGCACTTAGGCCGACTGTGGTCAGGAGATAACCAACCCCGATACCGTATTTGTTGATGTCGTCCGCGTGCTCGGTAAATACGGCTTCCATAGCATCCATTAAGTTGACAGCGCCAGAATGGGGAACCACGGCATGTACTGGCGCCCATCGTTCACCTGAAGGTCCGATCATGGAATTTGGCGGCATAAATGGATTGGCTGCAATTAGGGTGGGAATGGCATTTTCAATTTGTGTTCCGCCAGCCTCTTTGATGATCGCATTGACTTGTTCAAGGTCTGCTTTGGCCGCCGTTGCATGACGGTTCTCCGTTGTAACATGTAAAGAATAGGGTACGTCTTTCATGAATCCGCGCCCAGCAGTGGCAATTTTTGCGCCTTGTTTAAGGGCGCCCAAAACGGATCCACTCGACTTCATGACACCGGCAAGGCTTTTGATGTCTTTAGCCAAGCTCTCGCGTTTCATACGTTGGGATTGTAGGAACGGATCAAAGCCGAAGCATTCGGAGGCAAGGCCAGCTCTGGAGGTTTTACTCATGGCTGGCAGCATGTCTTCGTATTTTTCAAAGCTGTATGAGCCGAAACATTTATGCTTTGGCGTAGGGATAAGCCTTAGTGTAATCTCACCTTTGACACCGAGTGCCCCACAATCTCCAGTGAATACACCCGTGAGGTCAGGGCCGTAATGGCGAAAGAAGGGGTTGCCGCCTTTAACAGCACCAGCTCCTGTGACAATAATTTGCCCATCTGCAGCAATTACTTTCAAGCCAATGACAGTATCGGCAGATGTACCGTAAAGCCCGCTACCAAAGAAAATACTATTTTGGGAAATAGAGCCTCCAACTGTCGCGGATAGACCTGAGAGAGTGCCCCAAAAGGGAGTGCGAAATCCAGTGTCCTTGAGAGCTTTGTGCAGGTTTGCCCATGTGCATCCGGGTTCAACCCGCACATACATATCCTCAGTGTTGATTTCGCAGACTTTATTCATGCGGGACGTATCCAAAGTCACTGCTTTATTAGTAGAGGGGAGGTAGCCTGCCGTATAGGATAGGCCTCCACCGCGAGGGAATAGACAATACCCTGCTTTTGTCACAGCTTTAATCGCCTCAGAAGCTTGTACTAAGTCTTTGGGGCGGATAACGGCTTTGGTCGTAAATTTGGCTTGCTCATAAACATCTTGGGAATAATAAGTACATTCAGTGGGATCCGTGATGAAACCTTCGTCTCCCAAGACAGAAAGCAGGCTTTGTTTTAATGATTTATCCATTGGTCACACCCATTTGTTCATCATAAACTTATAGTAAGTTGACGCAATCAGAATGATTTTTATCATTGCCGCAGGGTAAAATTAAAAATAAGCTTCACATATGAACACATCACAAAAACTTCTCGGCCCTAATTATTACGCGCTGGCTTTACAAACCGAAGTGCAGGCGGTCAATGGTTGCGCAAGTCGCGATGAGGCTCGTGCTGTTATGGCAACCTCTATCGAAAGGCTATCTGCGGAAATTTCGTCTTCAAAGAAATTTATTGGGCCTGATACACGGTTGGTTGTATTGCCTGAATATTTTCTAACGGCATATCCCATGGGAGATAGCATTGGGGGGTGGGCCTATAAAGCTTGCCTTGAAATGGATGGACCTGAATATGAAAAACTTGGAAAAATTGCTCAAGACAACGGAATATTTTTGGCAGGGAATGCTTATGAAATTGATCCACATTTTGAAGGGATTTACTTTCAGACTTGCTTTATCATTGGGCCAAATGGGGATGTAATTTTACGTTATCGCCGTTTAAATTCTATGTTTGCCCCTACGCCCCACGATGTGTGGGATAAGTATCTGGATATTTACGGTCTCGATGGAGTTTTCCCAGTTGCCAAAACCGATATTGGAAATTTAGCTGCCATCGCTTCTGAAGAAATTTTATATCCTGAAATTGCCAGATGTATGGCAATGCGCGGGGCAGAAGTATTCGTACATTCGACTGGCGAAATGGGAAATGTATCAGAGACTCCTAAAAATATATGCCGCAAAGCACGAGCTGTAGAAAATATGGTCTATGTGATTTCGGCAAATTCCGGCAGCATCAAAGACCATGCTATGCCGTCTGCCTCTACCGATGGGCGCTCGGCGATTGTTGATTATCAAGGGCGGATCATGGTCGAGTCTGGTTGGGGCGCTACCATGACAGCTCATGCCAATATTGATCTACATGCTTTGCGAACTCATCGCCGCCGCCCTGCTATGAGCAATCTCTTGGCACGGCAGAGGTTTGAAGTGTTTGCGCAAAGTTATGCTGACCTTGGTAGTCAGAAAGCCAATACCTTGCTTGATGAAAATGGCGAAGTGTGTGTTCCCGAACGTAAACACTTTTTAGAGGCTCAAACTAAATCTATTGCTGATCTGGTTGCCAAGGGTGTGATTTAAGTAAGTTACAAATAAACCCAAGGTCTTTGAGGTTTATCCATTGTTTCAAATTTTTGTATTTTTGTCATGTGTTGCAGGGTGAGATCAATGGCATCTAGGCCGTTGATCAGCATATGCTTGTGTTGTTTACTAATCTCGAAAGTGTATTTTTCAATTAGTTGGTGTTTTAAATCCACTGATATTGGTGTCGTTAATTCTGCAAGAGTTTCGATTTGGTTGATTGGCAATCTGATTGGTAAAATGCCATTTTGAATGCAATTATCATAGAAAATACCACCGTAAGACGGAGCAACAATCACGCGAAACCCGTATTCGGCCAAAGCCCATACGGCATGTTCCCTTGATGACCCGCAGCCGAAGTTTTCCCCTGCCAGTAAAATATGCGCATTTTTATAATCTGGGTGGTTTAATATAAAATCTGGATTTTCTGTGCGCCCCTCACTGTATCGCCATGCGGCAAACAAGCCTTCCCCAAGTCCTTTCTTGGAAACCCGTTTCATCTCGCGAGAAGGGATAATCGCATCGGTATCAATATTGGTCCGTAGTAACGGCACGGCAAAGGAGGACACATTGTCAAAAGGCTTAGGCATTTTTTGCCTCCAACATGGAAACGCTGCATATATGTCCGGCGACAGCACTTGCTGCGACGGTTTCGGGGCTGGTAATATGAGTACGGGTTTGTGGGCCTTGGCGACTTTCAAAATTTCGGTTGGTACTACTGACGACCCGTTCGCGCAGGCCGAAACTTTCTCCCCCTGCAAAGAAGCACATGGAACACCCTGCTTCGCGCCATGCAAATCCTGCCGCTAGAAAAATCTCATGTAAGCCTTCATCTTCAGCTTGTTGCTTGACTTGTGTAGACCCTGGTACGCAAATGGCTTTTATATGGGAGTGGACTTTGCGGCCTTTAAGCACGGCAGCTGCCCGCCGTAAATCGGATAGGCGAGCATTTGTACATGACCCGATAAAGGCGGCGTCAATGCTTACCTCATTGATGTTTTGACCAGATTTTAACCCCATATAGGTGAGAGACTTGGTATCTGTTTCTGACTGTGGGTCGGGAATTTTGGCGGAAATTGGCATCATTTGTGCAGGGCTTGTTCCCCAAGTAATTGAAGGCGAAACCAATGCGGCGTTAATGATTATTTCCCGATTGAAACTCGCGTTAATATCTGAACTTAAATTTTTCCATTCTGCAATCGCTTGTTTCCACATGTCGCCTTTGGGTGCATATGGTCTACCTTTCAAGTAGGAGTATGTTTTTTCGTCAGGGGTAATTAATCCAGTGAAAGCACCAAATTCTACTGCCATATTGCATAGGGTCATACGGCCTTCCATATCTAGTGCTTCGACTGCAGCGCCGCTAAATTCTATGGCATATCCGCGTCCGCCTGATGCGCCGTATTCGCCGATTAAGTGCAAGATCATATCTTTAGCCGTCACACCTGTTTCGCATTGACCGTCAAACGTTACGCGCATGGTAAGGGGCCGTTCAACACGTAAGGTGCTAGTCGCCATGGCATGTTCGGCCTGTGTGGAGCCAATGCCCCATGCCAAAGCGCCGAAGGCCCCTTGTGTACAGGTATGACTATCGGGGCAAACAAGACTTAAGCCAGGCAGGACAATGCCTTGTTCAGGGGAAATAACATGGACAATACCTTGGTGATTGTCATCAATATCAAAGATCGTTATTCCCGCTTTATGCGCCGCCTTTCTGGTGGTGCGAATAAATTCACTGCCACCGGGCATAAGGGTTTCATCGGTGCGCCCGATGAAAGTATCAACAATATGATCCATCGAGCAAAATACATTTTGCGGGTTGCGAACTTGGCGACCCGCTTCGGCCATGCTGACTAATGCAATGCCACCGGTACGTTCATGCAGAAAAACTCGATCGATATAAATCAAGTCTTCACCGTCGAGTTCACAAACTTTATGGCGATCCCAAAGTTTGTCAAACAGGGTTCTGTTACTCATAATTTGATAATGGTTTTACCAAAGTTTTGCCCGCGCATTAAACGCGAGAACGCATATGGCGCTTTGCCTAAACCTTCACTGACATCTTCGATGTATTTAATTTTTCCAGTCTTCATCCATTTGGTAGCTGCGTCCAAAAATGCTTTTTGTTTGTCAAAATGGTCGTAAACTACCATGCCTTTGACCGTGGCGCGGGCGCGAATGATTGTGGCGGGGTTGGGGCCGGGGGGCACAATGTCGGAATTATATTGAGCCATTAATCCACATAAGACGACTCGTGCTCCAATGGCTAATTGCCACATAGCAGCATCCAAAATTTCACCGCCAACATTGTCAAAATAAACATCTACCCCGTCAGGGCAGAGACGTTTAATGCCTTCTGCAGGGCTTTCTTCTTTATAGTTAAAACATCCGTCAAAACCGGCAGTTTGGTTGAGCCAGTCAATTTTCTTTTGTGATCCCGCAATGCCGATTACTCGACAGCCTTTAATTTTGGCGATTTGTCCAACCATGGAACCAACAGCTCCTGACGCTGCTGATACTAAAACCGTATCGCCTGCTTTCGGTTTGGCCAAGTGTAGCAGACCTGCATAGGCAGTAAGGCCCGGCATACCCAACACACCGAGTGCCAGAGACGGCGGTTCAATTCGTGGGTCAACTTTTTGCAAGTCTTTAGGCTCAGCCACACAATATGTTTGCCAACCTCCTTGGTGTTTAACCATATCGCCAATTTTAAAGTGGGGGTCATCCGAGCTGATGACTTCGGAGACAGTTTCACCGCGCATTAATTCGCCGGGATGAATAGCTCCAGAAATATGACGTCCATTAATTTGTCCGCGCATATAGGGGTCTAGAGAGAGGTAATGAATTTTGCACAAAATCTCTCCTTTACCGGCAAGGGGAATAGGACTGCTAACCAGATCAAAATCCGAGGCTTTAGGTACGGCGTCAGGTCGACGCCGTAGTAAGATTTGTGCGTTTTGTTCTGAGGTCATTTAGGCTGACTTTTTATCCCAAGTAGGCTGGATCGGTGCTTCTAACCCAGTTTCTTTCTTGCAGTTTTTGCGCAAAGTTTCCAAATCAGGACCGTAATTAAACACTTCAGTGCAAATGCTGTCTGCCATTTCGCCCCGCAACTTGCTTGTTGCTTCCGTGTCAACTTTTCCTTTTTTGGATACAACAACACCGTAGCGTTTTGCGCCTTTTTTGGAAACCAGGCCACGTTTGACATCCAGCGCAACCAGTTCAGGGTCTCTTTCGAGTGGGTTGCCCCAGCCGCCGCCGCCCCATGTGTCATAAATTAGGACATCGCCTTTGTTGACTTCTATGTCATCGCATTTGGATGGCAGTATTTCTTTGCTGCCGTCCACGCGTACAATGGCTTTAGCAGAGCGTTGCCCCGGTGTGCCGCCATTAACGCCCCATGGATAAATGAACCAACGGTCATCATGAATAGCAATGGTGCCTTTTTCTAAGAAATGGTAATGGATGGAAATCCCATTGCCACCTCGGAAGAGGCCAGCACCGCCGCTATCGGCAATGGATTCGTACTTTTCAATTCGTAATGGGAAATAGGCTTCCAAAAACTCATTTGGTACATTGGTAAAACCGGGCCAGAGGGAATGTCCATCTGTGCCGTCGCCAAATGGTCTGCCCGGAATCCCGCCAAATCCGATTTGAAATAGTTGGAACCATTCATCATTTTCGTCATAACCGGAATACATAAGATGCGGAGATGAAGAGAAACCTGCTGCGCTTAAGAACTCAGGTGCCCTTTGTCCTAACAAGGCACCAAGCACATCAAAAATTCGACCCAAGGCATGGGTACGGCAAGATAGGGCTGCTGGGAATTTAGGTTTGAGAAGGGAACCATCAGGAATGCGAACCTCAACTAGATCATAGAAACCATCGTTAAAGAGAATTTGAGGATCAAACACCATAATCATGTAAATGCCAAAGAACATTTTTAACATGTTCTCATTAAGCAAGAAATTGATTGAGCTTTCTGATTGTGGGTCGGTACCTTCCCAATCCAATATCACCTTGCCGCCTTCGCGCCACATGGTACATTTGATTTTATAAGGGCCGAAACCACGACCATCATCACACACAAAATCTTCAAAGGAGACAGGTTCTTCACCAATTGACGTTTCGATCAAATGTCCCATGGCCCGTTTATTGCGGTCCAATAATAAATTGGTTGCAGAGATATAACTGTCCACACCGAACCTTTCGCACATTTCAATCACACGGCGTTCAGCCATGCGGCACGCAGCCACAATAGCGTTTAAATCTGCTCCAGCCCAATCCGGCATGCGGCATTGGTGAAGAACAATTTTGAGTAAGTCGTCGTTTTTTACGCCTTTTTTGAATAATTTGACGGGTGGTACGCGAATACCTTCCTGAAAAATTGAAGTGGCATTGGTGGGCAAAGAACCCGGCACCATGCCGCCAACATCGGTCATATGACCAAACATGGCTCCCCAACCGACCAGACGTTCTTCTACGAAAACTGGCATCAGGATCAACCAGTCATTAGCATGGCTGACTGCGCCTTCGCAGGCATATGGGTCAGAAAGCCAAATAATATCGCCTTCTTCTATTTCTCCATCAAAGTTATTGAGAAAACCTTGTATGAAAGAGCCAAATTGCCCTGCCAGCATAAGGCCGCTGTGATCAGCGATGAGAGGGAAAGCATCACCTTGTTCGCGAATGCCCGGGGACATGGCGGTTCTAAATAAAGTGGCGTCCATTTCGTCGCGGGCATTTTTCAAGGCGTTTTCTATTAAATCAAGACTGATGGGATCCACATCAACTGTTTTGAAAGCGGTTGTATTTTTTTGTATAATTCGTGCTGCCATGTCTGCCTCCTATTTCTTTACCGGATTGATGAGAATGTTGCCAAAATCATCAATGTTGGCAATGTGATCCGAAAGGATCAATGTGGTGGAATCCATTTCCGTGATAATGGCCGGGCCTTTAATTTTATCCCCTGCCTTTAATTTATCGCGGTCATAAATAATGGCATCTTGCTTGCGGCCATCCATCCATACTGTTGTCGTTTTGACGATGGAAGCTTTATCGGGCTTGCCATCACCTTTGGTGATTTTACCTGCGGAAACATTGGCTTCTTGACCAAGCACCGTGACCCGTAAGTTAACGAGTTCAACGGGTAGTTCCAGGCGGAAGGTAAATAGTTTTTCATGCTCTTTGTGTAAAGCATTCGCTAGGTCTTCTAGTCCGGTTTTGCCGAAACCCTTTTGACGAACAGGAAGAACAACTTCAAAACCTTGTCCTTGATAACGGACGCCTGCTTCGAATTGTACTTCATGTTCATTGCGGGGAACACCTTGTGAGGATAATTGGCTCCGCACTTCTTCGGCCATTTCATCCATTGTTTTTTCAAGAGCTACTCCGTCGGTACGGTCAAGGCGCGTAGAGAAGGATCGCGCCATTTCTGCCCGCATACGGGTTGTCGCATCGCCATAAGCACATAACACCCCTGGTGCCATTGGAATAATTACCGGCCAACTTTGCGCCAATTTGCCAATAGCATTGGCTTGTAATGGCCCGCCGCCGCCAAAGCCCATCAAAGCAAAATCGCGGCTATCATATCCTTGGCGAACAGATACTAAACGAATGGCTCCAAAAATATTTTCATTGACAATGTCAATAATACCGGCTGCGGCTTCCATTAGGGATATGCCAAGAGCGTCTGCAACGGTTTGCACTGCTTTTTTAGATGCTTCTACATCCAGTTTCATTTCGCCGCCTAGTAAAGATTCCGGTAGGTATCCTAAGACAACATTAGCGTCGGTAACGGTTGGTGCTTCTCCGCCTTTTCCGTAGCAGGCAGGTCCTGGAACAGCGCCAGCGCTTTCCGGCCCTACGCGCAAGGCTTGTGTAATTTCTGGAACGTGGGCAATTGACCCACCTCCAGCGCCAACGGTTTTCACATCTAGAGATGATGTCCGTACTGTGAGGTCACCAACTTCGGTATCGCGTGTCAAACGAGGAGTGCCATTTTCAATCAGCGAGACATCGGTAGAAGTACCGCCCATATCCAAGGTAAGTATATTGTCATACCCCGCATTTTTGGCTGCCCATAAAGCGCCAGTAACTCCGCCCGCTGGCCCACTCATAAGCAAAGCAACAGGTAGTTCTTCGGATTGTTCTGATGACATTAACCCGCCGTCAGAACGCAGCAAGTTGATTTGCCCGTCCATGTTTTGCGCTCTTAATTCATTGCGTAAATTTTGCACATAGGCGGCAACAGTTGGTCGGACAGCAGAGTTGGCAACCGTGGTAAGAGCCCGTTCATATTCTTGTTTTTCAGGTAAAATGTCAGAGGAAACGGAAACGGGAATGCCTGGCATTTCTCGTTTGACAATTTCTTCGACTTGCTTCTCGTGTGCATTATTAGCAAATGAATTAAATAAACAGATAGTCACTGCTTCAACTTTTTCTGCCTTCAGTTTTTTGATTTGCTTGAGAATGTTTTTCTCGCTCAGTTCACGCAAAACTTTGCCGTGACTATCTAGGCGGCCTTTTATTTCAACGGTGCATTCTAAAGGCGCAAGGATTGGAGGTCTTTGCCAAATGATCCAAGCTGCTAAACCACCAGGTACAAGAGAGCGGGCAACTTGTAGAACTTGGCGATAGCCTTCGGTGGTGATCAAACCAACCCGAGCGATTTTGTTTTCCAGCACTGCGTTTGTGGCAACGGTGGTGCCGTGCATAAATAAAGATAGTTCTTTGGCCGTAATACCTGCCATCTCGCAAATGCGTTTTGTACCGTTTAAGACCGCTTGTGAAGGGTCGGAAGGCGTAGAGGGTACCTTAGATCGATAGGTTTTCCCACTTTCGTCCTCTATTAATAGTAAGTCGGTAAATGTACCACCAACGTCAACACCTAATCTATAACTCATATCCACCTCTCTTTATGTGTCCCGGCAGGAACTCTGTTCCCCCGCGCCTCTTGTTATGTATCCCGTTATTCGTTTTCTACTTTGCCAGTATTATTTTTTTTGTTCAGGCGCTTTGCTTTAGCCCTCCACTGTGTGGTCGCTTTGGAAAAGCCCCGGCTTGCGCAACTTGTGACGGAACGGGTCTGCCGAGCAGCTTTTCAAGCCATTGTGATGTGTAGATAATTTTTTCTAAATTGACACCAGTCGACATCCCCATTCGCTCTAACATATAGACAAGGTCGTCCATGGGAATGTTTCCGGTTGCACGTGGAGCAAAGGGGCATCCGCCAATGCCGCCAATGCTGGCGTCCAAAGTTTGTACGCCTGCTTCTATGGCGGCAACGGCATTGGCAAGGCCAGTTCCGCGCGTGTTATGCAAGTGTGCCCGTAGGGGCATGCCGGGCACGGCGTCTTGTATCATGCCGACCAAGTCTGTGACTTGATTGGGTACGGCGACCCCGATGGAATCGGCCAGACAAATTTCACACGGTTCCGCTTCAGCGGCAATTTTAGCGATTTC
>JAJRSG010000062.1 GCA_024278915.1 Alphaproteobacteria bacterium | reverse complement strand
TCACTGACGTATCAAAATGTTTACGGAATTAACGAGGCGAAAAATATTTTGCGGGGGACTTTGCGATATCAAGGGTTTTGCCAAATTTTACAACGCGCCAAAACACTTGGTTTAATGGATATCAATGAGGGGGAAGCACCACAGCCTATGAGTTGGAAAGAATACCTTGTTTTCTTAAACCCCAACAGCGACCTAACCAATGATAACACCCTCGCGTGGCAAGGCCTTGATTGGTTGGGATGTTTTTCGGATCTTGCGATTACGCCTCATACCTCACCGATTGATGTCTTTTGCGAACTACTTCTGCAAAAACTATCGTACCAAGAAGATGAGCAAGATATGATTATTTTATTGCATAAATTTGTTATTAAAAAACCAAATGGCGAAAAATATTTTATTTCTTCACTACTCAAAGAATTTGGCAAGAAAAAAGGGCATAGCGCTATGGCCAGAACAGTCGGTTTCCCTGCCGCAATTGCAGCCCAAATGATCGCAGATGGAGACATCACAAGAACTGGCATGATACGTCCAGTCACTAAGGATATTTATGAACCAATGCTAGTTGCATTAAAAAACGAAGGTATTGCTTTTACGGAAACACTTACAAATGACAAGCAACAATCAGAACAAAACTTTATTGCTGAAATTTTGTAACTGGTACAAGTCAAAGTTCGCTACAGAAGTATATGAACCCTCAATTAGCCATTCTTCTAAGCAAAGATAGTTCTAGCATCGCGTCTTCTTCAACTTCTTCTACTTTGAGTGTTTCTTCGTGCTGCTGTTTTGCAGCTAAACTCTGGGCTGCCGTGAGTTTGGCTTGCATGGTTTCTAGGTTTGAAAAAGCATTCTTGATATCTTGGTCAAGTATGGGAATTGCATTCCGAATTTCTTCCAAAGTACGCCTTTGGTGTGCACACCAGTGTTCATAGATCAAACCATCACTTTGGCTGGATTTTTCTTTTCCCATTTCAACAATGTTTTCTTTAATTGTCTCTATATTGGCCAAGGCATCTGTCTTGCGCCTTGTTGCAAGAGCAAGGGAACTTTCGGCCTGTCTTTTAAGTAATTTTACAATGTGAAGCACATCTTTCATCTATGCACCATTTTTGTTTTGATTCGAAATTTGGTCCGCATAATGTATGGCAGCCGCCACAGCTGCATATTGCTCCCGCGGGATAATATCACCGATCTCTGTCGTTGCATAAAGCGCCCGCGCACAAGGTGGGTTTTCATGAATTGGCACACCAGACATTTTTGCACGTTCCCGAATTCGAAATGCCATATGGTCGATACCTTTCGCCACACATTTTGGTGCTTCTCCTGCCTCGCGGTCCCACACCAAAGCCACTGAATAATGGGTCGGGTTGACGATCACAACACTCGCACCTGTTACATCTTGTAACATCGTCGTCTTCGCAATTTCTTCAGCACGTTGTCGACGTTTTTGCTTTTGATAAGGATCGCCTTCACTTTCCTTATGTTCATCCCTCATCTCTTGTACAGACATTCGCATTTTTTGGCGATGACGTAGCCATTTTGCGGGGTAATCAATCCCGGCAATAAAGATAGCACCAAGCATAACATAAAAAATAAGTTCCAAGCCTTTTTTAGCCATTAGGCCCGGCAATAGTTCTGCTGGCATACCAGCATAGGCAGGAAATACTTCATATTCTTTTGAAAAGAAAAATCCGGCAATGACCAGTATCAACACGAGCTTGGCAAAGCTTTTAATAAACTCTCCCATTCCCCCCAGTCCATACTTTTTCTTTGCATTAGCAATGATCGAGAGCTTGTTCAGCTTTGGTTGTAGTTTTGAAGGACTAAAGACAACGGCCCTCTGAGCAATTAACGACAAGATAACAAATACAGCTGGAAGCAGAAAAAATGGCATGACGGCAATCAAAACTTGCCCAAAGACAAATGCTTTCACCCCGCCGCCTTCTCCAAGCAACAAGCCTCCTGCAACGCGGTCAGGGTACTCTAACATAGATGCCAAAACAGTAATCACCCGGGTTCCCACAATTGACCCCATCATAATAATTGCGAGGCAAATCCCTAAATACATCATTACCGTATGGAGTTCTGTCGATTGGACAATATCGCCTTTTTCTCTCGCTTTACGAAGTTTTTGTTCCGATGCTTCTAGGGTTTTTTCTTGGCCCTCATTTTTATCATCTGCCATGCTAGAACCCAATCATGCTGGCGTTAAACTCGCGCAACCACGCCAATAATACACCGCTAATGGCCAAGGCTAACAATATAATACCCGCTCCGGTAATAAATGGCATCCCAACAAATGATACCATTAACTGGGGCATGGCTTTGTTTAAAAAACCAAGCATAATATTGTAAACAAAATTCAAAAGGAGAAAGGGCAACGCCAAACCAACGGCAAATGAAAACACCGACATAGATTTTTCTGCAGCCCAATAAGCGACTTCACCTGTATCAGGCGCACTCGCCAAAGGAAAGGTTTCAAAGGTTCTAAGCAACATGCCGACCGCCTGTGTATGCAGATCCAATGTTACCAGCAATGTTACACCTCCCATCATCAACATAGTACCTATCGTCGTGTTTGGTTCTGTTGTCATTCCTCCCCCAAAGACTTGCGATAGAGATAGGCTTTGCGAAGTAATTGAGCCAGCGATTTGCAACCCAAACACCATAATACGAAATGAAAACCCAAGGACAAAACCATGAAAGGCTTCCATCCCAATGGCATATGCCATTGTCACAATTGTCCAATCCCGTCCGACATCCACCCCAATCAACGGTGTAATCAACCATGTCAGCATGAGAGCCGTCACAAGGCGTATTCGAACTGGAATGCCGGTTTCACCAAGCCCCGGTAAGAGAAATACAAAAATCGACATGCGTGTAAACACAGCCATCAAGGGGAAAATCAAGTTGAAATTTACAAGGGCAAATTCTGATAATGTCTCCAACCCTTCCATATTATGCGACCGCCAATATGACAGGCCTCTCATTCGGAGGAATTTCTTCGTAAGAGATTACAGGATTTCTTATTCCCTTTGCAGTCATAACGGTACGAATAAATCTACGACGGCGGGCGCTGGTGGCAATAGCTGCATAATTTCCTTGAGAAGCAGAACTATCAAGCTTGTCTCGTACCGCACCTGCCAATCGCTTAAACTCATCAGGTGGCAAAGCAATATCCACATTACCTCCATCTTGTTTAATCTCATATTGCGTAAATAAACTTTCCCACTCAGGCCCCAGCTGAACTAGCGGCAGGCGCCCTTGGTCATCTCTAAGTTTAGAAATAAACTGGTAAGATATACGCTGACGCACACATTCTGAAATTTGCTCGATAGAGTTCATTGACGGTTTAACTTCTGCAATAATTTCTAAGATCAGCGGCAAATTGCGAACTGAAACACGTTCAGACAAAAGTTGGCGCATAACTGCCTGCAAAGTGTCCATCGGTACTTTATCAGGAATAAATTCGTCCAGGATTTTCTTATTAGATGCGGCACGGTCCGTATCTGTTACATTTTTAAATGCATCAATTGTGGCACGTAATGACCGACGCGAGAGAAGTTTTGTAAAATGCGCCTGTACCACTTCAAGCAAATGTGTAGCAAGTACTTCTTCCGCTTCGATAATTGCCATACCATGCATAACAAGTTCATCACGCATTGATTTTTCCACCCAACGAGCAGATGCATTATAGACAGGCTCTTTAAACGACACGCCAGGAATTTCCGGGTGATCATTTTCTTCTAGCAACACCATCACATGCCCCGGCTTTAAGATGCTTCTGGCGACTTCCGTACCTTGGATAAAAACCTTATATTGATCTGATTCAAGCTGCGCATTATCCGTCAGCCTAACAGCAGGCAAAATAAAACCGAACTCCGTCGCAATATATTTACGGATTTTTTCCACTCGTTTATCGAAACCAGTTTCAGCATCCATCGCAATGGGAACTAATTCTTTGGAAAGGATCAAGTGAATTTCATCTATATCCAAAACATCACCCATGGATTTTTCCACAGGTCCCGTGCTCTCAGGCTCAGCCTTCTTATCAGCCTTTTCCTTTTCTTCCCTGATGTTTTTACTGGATCGGTAAGCAGCATACCCCAATCCAACAGCTCCCACCATGAATGGCAAAAAAGGCAAACCCGGAAACAATGCGAAAACCGCCATAACACCTGATACAGACGCCAATGCCGCGGGGTGAGCTGAGAACTGCCTAAACAGTGCCTTGTCAACCGTCCCGCTCCCCTTACCTTTGGCAAGCAATAAGGCAGCTGATACAGAAATAATCACGGCTGGAATTTGCGACACCAAGCCATCACCAACCGTTAGAATAGAGTAATTAGTTAGGGCATCACTAAAGCTAACCTTATGCACCCCGATACCAATAGCAATGCCGGCAATAAGGTTTAGCAAGGTAATCAACAAGCCAGCTATGGCATCCCCTTTAACGAATTTTGAAACACCATCGAGGGAACCCAAGAAGGCTGTTTCTTCTTGTTCTGTCTGACGCCGCTGACTTGCCTCTTCATGACTAATAGCACCAGCTGCCAAGTCAGAGTCAATCGCCAACTGCTTACCTGGCATCGCGTCCAAAGCAAACCGTGCACCAACTTCTGCCATTCGGCCAGCACCTTTGGTAATCACCATAAAATTCACAATGACCAAAACCGTAAATACGATTAGCCCGAGGAATAAATTTCCTCCCATGATGAATTTGGCAAAGCCTTCAATGATACCGCCTGCCGCATCCGTACCGGTGTGACCATTGCCAATAATCAACTTGGTCGAGGATATATTCAAGGATAACCTCAAGAGCAAAGAAGCAAGTAACACGGCAGGAAAAGAGGAAAAGTCCAATGGTTTTTCAATGAACAAGGTCAACATAAAAATCAAGATGGCAAAAGCAAAGGATGCGGTCAGACCAATATCAAGCACCCAACTCGGTACAGGCAAAATCATCATGACAATTACAGTCATCAAGGCCAGTGCAAAAAGAGCCGTCGGGTTATACAAGCTGGCGAAGGTAAGCTTTGGCATCAGTTCTGCGCAATCACAGGCAAGACTTGTGTATTAAACAAACTCACCACAATTCGTGTCATATAACTTGATGTCATAAAAAATACAGCCAGCATAACAGCAAGCTTAGGAACAAAGGTCAAAGTCATTTCTTGAATGGAAGTTAAAGCCTGCAAAAGGCCAATTACTAACCCAACAACCAAAGCAGCCGCTAATAATGGCATTGCCATCATGGCCGCTCCCCAGAGGAATTCACGTAAGACCGATAATAGTTCCCCCTCACTCATTCGTTCCCCCTATACAGGCATACGAAGAAGTTCTTGATAGGCCTCCACAACCCTATTACGAACGGTGACTGCGGTTTCAAGTGCCATCTCGGCAGTTGCTAATGCCTCAACAACAGAATGTGCATCTGCCTGACCAACACTGGCGGCTTGTGCTGTCTTTTCCACATCTTCAAAGACTTTTGAAAATTCTTCTACGCCTTGCGCAAGTTTACTTTTTTCTTCCGTACCAGAAAGTTTAGCTTTTTGATCCGGCGCAATTGATTTTTGCGCTGCTTGGTAATGACGTAGTGCACCTAATGCAGAAGCTTCCATTATCGCCCCCTATCGCCGAATAAGATCAAGCAAGCCACTATACATGTTCTTGGCTTGCTTAAATGTTGTAAGGTTGGCTTCATAGGAACGACTAGCTTGTCGCGCATCCGCCATCTCGACCATCATATCCACATTGGACAACTCCACATACCCTTGCTCATTGGCAAGAGGGTGGGCAGGGTTAAATTCGACATCCCCCTTGGTTTGATCAAGTGTAATATTATCAATTGATAGCTTGGTCATACCAGTTTGTGCATCAAATGTATTTTTAAACGTAATTAGCTTCCGATGATACCCATGAGTATCTGCATTCGACAAGTTCTCACTTACGATTTTCAGTCTCGTAGACTGTGCGTTCATGCCCTGCGTTGCAGCAGCCATTGCGCCAAGTATAGAATTATTTCCCATTAAAGCCTCCTGCTCACATCGGGTTGTCTTAAATCTTTTAATTCACGTACATATCTACGGATATGCCAAATAATCTAAATATTTTTACCTATCGCCATCTTCATCATATCAAGGGTTTTACGGTAGATAGCCAAAGCCATCTCGTGCTCACCCACTGCTTCTGTTGACTTCAGCATTTGTCCTTCCAAAGAAACCGTATTGCCATTCGGCGATGCGGGTCCATCCATATCAATTAACTTCGCCTCAGAAGCCAACTTCGCTATATCTTTATTTTCACGTACTGAAGATGCATATATTTCGGAAAACGACTCAACATCCTGAGCCTTATACCCCGGTGTATCAGCATTGGCGATATTTTCAGCAATAACCGTATGACGGCGCTGAGCGTGGGACGCCATTGCCGAAGCGGTTTTTAAAATTGCCAAATCATTTAACATAAATTCTCTATAAAAATAACGTGGTTAACGAATACCTAATATTTACCGATATATGCTAAACAAAATGTTAATATTTATGAATTTCGGTTAACCTATATCAATATGCACACACACTTAGAAAACCAGATCGCGCAAAACCTACCGGCAAAGCCCCTGCAATACTGGGGACGGATTACACGACTGTCCGCACAAATGATCACAATCGATGGGCTTGCCGCCCTTGCAAGCATTGGTGATATTGTGGAAATGCGCGGCGTAAATAACCATTCTGTCTTTGGGGAGATCATTATGCTCACCCCAAAAGAAGCGATTGCCACAGCTTATGGAGAAGTTAGTGGACTTACGACAGGCGCCAAAGTTATTTACCATGGCCAAACAGACCCCCGCCCCGATATCACATGGGTCGGCAAAGTATTAGATCACTCGGGCCGCATGCAGGACGGCAACCTCCCCGAACAAGGAAATAGGCCGGCACCATTAAAGGCGAAACCTCCCTCCACTATGCGTAAAGCCATCGGGAAACGCCTTGATACGGGCATCGCCGCCATCGATACTTTTCTCCCATTATGCCAAGGGCAACGGACTGGATTATTTGCTGGTTCTGGTGTCGGTAAATCCACGCTATTGGCAGCCCTTGCAAAAGGAACAAATGCCGATATCGTTATTTTAGCACTTGTCGGGGAACGGGGACGTGAAGTCAGAGGCTTTACAGAAGAAACACTCGGCGAAGAAGGCATGAGCAAATCAATTGTGATCGTTGCAACATCCGATGAACCGCCCGCCCTGAAATTACGCGCCGCCTACCTTGCCATGGCAACAGCAGAACATTTTAGAGATCAAGGTCTACAAGTCTTACTATTGTTTGATTCCTTGACCCGTTTTGCAGAAGCACACCGCTCAGTTGCCCTCAGCGCGGGCGAAACACCTTCTCTACGTGCCTTCCCACCTTCTACCTTTCAAGCATTAGCAGGTCTTTGTGAACGAGCGGGCCCAGGAGTGGACGGGAAAGGGGATATCACAGCCGTGTTTAGTGTCCTTGTCGCCGGCTCTAATATGGAAGAACCGGTCGCAGATATGGTACGCGGAATTTTGGACGGGCACGTCGTACTTGACCGTACAATCGCAGAACGTGGCAGATATCCAGCCATTGATATTCGCCGAAGCGTATCGCGTGCCCTACCCGATTGCGCCAGTAAAGAAGAAAACCAATACCTTAGTCATGGCCGAAAATTAATTGGTGCCTATGAAGATGCCCGTTCACTTATCCAAGCAGGCCTCTACCAAAGCGGTAGCGATCCGCTTCTTGATGAGGCAGTCATAAAATATGCATCCTTGGATAATTTCATCAGCCAAACCAAACAAGATGGTGCGCACGCTGCGTTCCAAAGCCTAAAAACCATCTTAACGCCAGAAGGAACGATTGAAGAATATATCGTACAAGACACAATATAGGCGAAGAATAATTAAGTGTTTGAAATCAGCAAGTTCAAGATACTTTCACTACCGAATCCTTCTATGCCAAACAAGGATAAAGCAGCAAAGCCTGGTGTAGAAGCATTTGGGCCATTATTGATTTGCTCGCGCAATTGAAACTGATTGATCGCTTTATCTAAATTTGCAGGATCAGCAAATAATTTGACACTCGATTCACCAAACATAAGCTTAGCTTTATCGATAAGAACATCTTTTTGCTGGTCAATATCAATTTGTGAGAACTCGGTTGGTAAATTAAACAAGCCCTCCAAAACTTTTCGAACTGGTTCAGACCCCATTGCTACAAACCAGCCAGCATTTTCACTAATATCTCGGCTTGCCAACTCTGTCATTTCACGCTTAAAGTTTAATGCTAAACGCATACTTGGATCAACTTCACCAACGGCTTCTTCAAATTGCAATGCAAGAAAATCGTCTGTAATTTTATTAATGCGGTCTGTTGTCGGTACAAAACCACCTTCATTACCAAAAGAAAATGTTTTCGCAAAATCCAAATAGTCGGAGTTACCCAATCGATTAGCAAATGATTGTGGGTCAAATGTACCCTCATCAAGAACTTTACGCACGAAGGCTTGCTTGTTCACCTCTTCTGATAGTCCAAAAGCCCCTAAAGCCACAGCTAATAGGCGACGATCCCCTACAAATTCTGCAGTTGTGGTTACATTTTCAATATTATCTTTAAAATACTGAACTTCACGCTGTAAATCAGGTGATTTGTTAAATTGCTCTTGTTGTTTTGGTAAAGTACGTTCAAGCACGCGCCAGCCTGCTAACCCCCCTAATGGAACAACTGGCGCAAATGGCATTAGCTTGCCTCAGCCATTCCTGGAACAAATCTCTGCCCCGTAATAGCCAGTAACTTCGCCTCAACTTCGAAAATTCGTTTTAAACAACAAAGTACGGAATAAAAACGACCAGTTTCAGCCGCTTGTTTCGCTTTTGAAACTTGCTCACCTCCATCAGTTTTTGCAAAGATACCTTCTAGAGTACCTAATGCTGAAACCAATTCAGACGATGTTTCTGTTTGATCGGCATCCCCAGATAAGATCAATTGCGCCAAATAATATGCATGTCGCACAGGGGTATTTATGGAATCAGGATGTAGGCAATCGCTTAAGCGTAAAACATTGACCGAACTATCTGGTAAATGTATTTGCCCGCGCTTATCACCATTTTGGATAAGCGCACCATTTACTAGGAATTTTTCATTTGCTTTCAAGCTAAGAACAAGACCAGCCATTATGCTGCCTCCACTTTCTTATGGGCATCCAATTGTGCGCGTTTACCTGCAATGATTGATTTATTGATTTCAATTAAGATTTCAGGCCCTGCTTCACCTTGCAGAACTTTTGCGGTATGCATACGCGTGAACTCAGCCAAATATATCAAGCCATTTCTAAGCTCCATTGGAAGCTCGTTGCCTTCATGTGTCATGTCTAAAAAAAGAAGGTTCCAAAGGCGAGCATTATCATTTATTGCCTCTGCTAATAGACTAAATCCACCTGCTTGCTTTGGGTCAGCGCTAGATAAGCGGCCAGTAATTTCAGTAAATATCTTTAGCTCTAATTCGGTTTCTGTTGCGACGTTTTTTTGAGAACTTGCATAACCTCGCTTGGCCATTTCTGATGCATACATACTTTTGAATCCTTCTAAAGTAAAAATATAGTATTAGAACCGGAGCGATGAACGCTCCGGTCCTATTTCTTAAAGCCTTAAGCCTATCTAAATAGTGATAGAAGTGACTGAGGAGCTTGGTTAGCGATTGAAAGCGCTTGTACACCCAGTTGCTGTTGAACCTGTAGAGACTGCAAACGAGCAGAAGCTTCTTCAAGATCAGCATCGACCAATGCGCCAACACCTACTTTCATGGAGTCCATCAAAGAGTTCACAAATGTATCTTGCATATCGATACGTTTTTGTGCGGAACCAAAGCCTGATGCAGCATCAATAGCTGTTGTCAAAAGACCCTCAATAGAAGCAAGAGCTGCAGTTGCAGTAGTTGCTGTTGATACGGATAGCGTATCTAAATCAGATAGACCACCACCATATGTACCGTCTTCAGTTTGACCAGCAACTGCAAATGCAATACTACCGGCACCACCATTGGTAACAGATACAACAGGTGTACCTGTTGTTGGATCAGCAACAGTTGTAAGATCAACAGTTACATTTGCAATACCTTCGGCATCAATTGCAGCTTTCACACCTGTGGCAACATCGTTAAGAGTATCACCCTCACGTGCAACATAATTGATAGTAGAACTACCAATTGTGAATGAATAACTATCCCCGGCAGATGTTGTACCCGCTGTAAAGGTTAGTGTCTCAGTTGCAGCAGCTGCAACTGTAGCAGATGAAGCAGCAACAGATGTTGCGCCAGAAATTGTAGCACCAGTACCTAATGTAAGAGCACCTGTTTCCAAGTTTGAACGTGAAACATTAATATTACTTGCAGTCACACCACTTGAAGTACGGTCAAGAGAAGCAAGAACGTCAATAGAACCGCCACCTTTCAAAAGATTTTGACCGTTAAACTGAGCAGCACCAACGATTGTATCGATTTGGCTTTTAAGAGCCTGCACGTCAGTATTGATTTTAGTCCGGTCAACATTGTCTTCTTGAGCAGAAACGATAAGACCTTTCATTTCAGTCAAAATGTCAACAACTTGTTCAGAAGCTGCACGAGCAACTCCAACTGTAGCAGAACCAAGGTTCAAGCTATCAGAGATTTTGTCGAAAGAAGCCACATCGGATGACATGACAGTTGAAATCGCATAAATAGCAGCGCTATCTTTCGCGTTAGATACTTTCTTACCAGTTGAAATTTCGCTTTGCACTTGACCCAAGTTCTTGTTGATACCCCGAAGAGTTTCAAGAGCGACCATCGCACTGGAGTTTGTTAAAATACTAGACATAGGTTTTTCCTTTTATAATAAAGCCTTTGGCACCATTGCCTTAAGCCTGATTGCCTCTCCCACCATTCCCACACGTTGGAAAAGCATTTTCGCAAACCGTCAAAGCTTACGAGACCTACATCATCCTGATGTAATACTGCAAAACGCAGTACAGTCCTCTTGGACCGTTAAAAGCAATATTACGTAAAAAGGATAAATTACTCTTAACGCAAAAAATATTTTTGAATTAAATTGTTTTTTCTCGGCTTGCCGTTTCCTCATGGAAATACAAATTTGCACCAGAACGTCCATAAGCGCCAACTTGTACGCTTTGTGTCATAATTTTCTGCACGCGGTCACGGGCCGACTTCATACCATTAAATACACTTTTTAATAAGACGCCATTTTCAACACTTAACTTGCGCAACTGATCCAATTGCGGGGCCAAGTCTATTAACGGCTCATCTGGATCAAGACTCCCGATCATGTCATTTAGCTGCTTTAGCCCAATTGCCTTCTGTTCAATAAAGCCCTCAAATTTATGAACTTCTCCACTCCGCAAAGCCTTTATCTCAGCCTTTAAGATATAAAAAAGTTCAGATATTTTTGAATTACAGTCTACCAAGGTCGCCATTACCGCTCTCCTTTTTCTTCTCAATGTGGGTATATATTTTTTCCGCCAAGCCAAACCCACCATTATCCGTCAGATCCTTGGCGATACTTTCCATATAGAACTGCGAGAAACTGGCAACATCTTCACCGCCGCCCGTGGTCAGCGCTTCAGCCATTCCACTATAGGTAAGCATTTGCGCGATAAAGGAAGCCTCGAACTCCTTAGCAACCTCCCAAGCGACCTCATCTCTCTCTCTATTTGAAGCAGAGGTCTTTTCAACGGAAGCCTTCCCAGGCGTATCTATTGTTTGTTTTGGCGCGAACGCAGAAATAATATCCATACCGAATCATATAATGGCATCGATTAAGGATGGGTTAAGCATATTTGTTTATGTCTCCTTCATATGAACGGACTTCTAAACGCATCGAAGGATACGATGTTTGCT
>JAJRSG010000061.1 GCA_024278915.1 Alphaproteobacteria bacterium | reverse complement strand
GTCTCCATCCACCGCAAGGGAACGAACTTGGGTTTTTGCCGCGACCACACTGGCACTCGCACAAGTAAATAAACCCAGAACTAGAAAACCGGAAATAACAATATTTGGTTTTCTCATCATTTATCCTTTTGATTTCTGTTCGCAATAAAAAAATCAAAAACTTCCCGCGTGGTCTTTTTGGGTGTGTATCCAAAATCCTCTTTCAAAGATTTATTGTCTAATACAGGGCGGTACTGAATGAATTTTACATGCTCCGCCCCAAGTTTTCCCAGTTTTAGAAACCGGCTTATATTCAGAAGCAAGCCTAACAAGAAAGCAGGTACAACTAGACAGCGCTTGTTTAATATTTTTGCAATTTCGTGAGCACTAAGGGAGCCTGTACCCGCTAGGTTATAAATGCCCTCTTTGTTCTCTAAAACCCCTTTTTCGATAATCGAAACGACGTCCTCATCCCAAATAAAAACAAAATCACTTCGAGACTTCGCAATCTTTAGCATAAACGGTCTATCAAAAAGGCTTGTAATTTGATTATTGGTGGCGGCGCCAAGTACCGTTCCCGGACGCAAAACCAATTGTTTAAGCTCGGGGTATTCAACTCGGTATTTTGCTAATAACTCCTCAACCAATCTCTTATGACGAGGGTAGGGAAAATCATCATTCCCCCGTAACGCATCTGTTTCTTTAAGCCAACTAGGGTTGTCAGCATGATAACCATAAGCAGCGCCGCTACTGGTTATAACCAATTGGCTTACACCGCTTGCAATACACGCCTTCAAAACATTTTGTGTACCCTCAACATCAATACTATAATCAAGCTCAGGATCGCCCCCTGCACTCACCACTGAGGCAAGATGAACAATGGAATGTGGTTTGTATTTATCAACAATTTCTACAAACTCGCCACCGCGAATATCCGCTTGGTCATAAGTAACGCCTTTAATTCTATCAGATGCCTGCACGTTGCGAACATCAAGGGCGATAATTTTCCCCACCTTGGAACTGACGGCTAAACGTTTGAGCAATTCAGTGCCAATATAGCCCGCCGCTCCTGTGATTAGTATTGTTGGTCCCATTATTCTCTCATACTAGCTGTTGATTTTCCAGTGCACTTATTGCTTATTGTAATTCAGTGGAATTATGTAATGAATTATTTTCATTAAGGTGTATTTATGAATATTAACATCCGACTTCTTAAACACTTCGATTCTGTATTTCGGTTACGAAGTTTTGTGAAAGCAGCAGAAGAACAACTTGTCACACAATCCGCCATCACCAAGAGCATAAAACTTTTGGAAACAAAACTTGGTGACGTTTTATTCGACCGAACCACAAATAGAGTGACGCCAACAGACACAGGAGAACGGCTAATTGTTCATGCTCGCGATGTGATTGCGTCCCTGCATGTATTTGAGCAGCAATCCTCACGCATTCATAATATTGAAACAGGATGTATAAATATCGGCTCAGGCCCCTATCCGTTACAAAAGCTATTAACGAAAGCCATACACGCCTTCTCAAAAAAGCATGAATACGTGCAAATTATCATTCACACAGGTAGCCCAAATGTGTTGTTGTCAAAGCTAATTGCCCGTCAACTTGATATGGTGATCAGCGATATCAGCAAATTCGAAACGATGTCCTTTTTCGAAAAAATTTCGATCCACGCCTTGCCCGTAGAACCGCTGATGATTATTCACCGTAGCGGTCATCCCGTTTCACACCCCAGTACAACCATGTCAGATATGCTTTCATATCCTTGGGCCCTTCCCAAAAGCTCACCTCATTTTTCCAGATTAATATCCACGGTTACCAAACGTGATATGAACACTTACCCATTCCCGCAATACCTCGTAGAGGTTCCATCGGTATGCATCGAATTAGTTCGAAATTCAGACACACTCACCAGCGTTCCCCTGTCCTATGCTATCGAAATTTGCCAAGACCCAAGCTTTGGTATGTCCATACTTTCGCAAGCATTCCAAACAAATGATGGTATTCACACCTTAAAAAACAAAACCCTTGGTCCCGCAGCAACAGAGCTACACAAATATATTGAAACCATCGCGCAACAACGCTAAAGGCGGCCAAGCCGACTTAATCAATCCTAACACCGACCTAAGGCACCAATTTACCTGTATTTTGCTAGTGCTTGCTTTCAGTG
>JAJRSG010000060.1 GCA_024278915.1 Alphaproteobacteria bacterium | reverse complement strand
TAGTTTTTAGTTTTGCAAGACTTTGGTGTAATGATTATTGTTAAACTATTTTAATGTAGGCGGTCGTGATTGACTTTGTAGACCATTAAAATACCTTGCCCCACGTCTAGTTTTTCCAACCATGGCGGCGTATTTCCATCTTGTAGGCGCTGCATCATACCGTCAGGGGCATAGTTCAGATATAATCCAGTTTCCCCATTGTTTTGGCAAGCAATGACATAATCTGACTTGGTTCTGATCACCGCATTTTTAGCTTCGCTCTCATTGCCGATGAACATATCAATCGTCGCCAAAATACCTTGCGAATTTCTGTGATAAGGGGCGGTGGTTACTTTCAAATCTGTATGAGCCAAAATGGCAGCACCCAAGTCAATCTGGGTAAGGGCGGTGCCGATGGGAAGTTGTTTTAATGGAGATAAAGTCGCTGTAGCAAGGCATTGCTGGGCTTGCTGATCTGCTGATTTTCGTGTTTTCACATCTTGTTTGGTAAATAGAGATAGCACCAAGGGGAGGGTGATGGGGGCGAGCAAGATGAGCATGACGGTGCGCCCTAAATTTTTATGCAAGTTAGATTTAAAGGTTTCTACCCAAGCTAGACTTGTCGTTAGAAGATAAGCTGCAAAGGGAATAGAAAAGCTGGCGGCAAAGGCCATTGACCTTGTTTGGGCTAAACCGGCTAATAGACAAAATAACATAAAGATAAAGAGGGAACGTGGTACCAAGCTAAGGCCGTGGTTGGTTTTCTTATGGTAAAGCCAAATACCGATGACGGTGAAAACTGGTAGAATAATCATGGCGCTGCCGCCGACAATGTCACCAGTAATATAGGCGTGGAAAGGTTCTGCTTCTGAAACATTTGAGAGCCAGACTTCCGTTAATCGCGGATCAAGCCCGGCATAGGGGCCTTGCAGGCATTGGGGGTAAAGGGCGATGGTCAGCAAGACGGCGCTACCGCCTAATATTCCTGCCATAATGAACTTGCTAAAAGGTTTTCTAAGGTAGCGATTGGCAAAGCTAAGGCCAAATAAGACCATTGCCACGGCCAAGGTAAGTTGAGTGTAAACAACTGATAGAGCGTCGCAGCTAGGGGTCATCCAGTTGGAAATGGGGGTGCTGATGAGAAGGCTGATCAAGGTGGTGATGGCCATTGCCAAGCCAAAGGCGCGCATCCGCATTTGTGCATTGGCTTCGCCAAAGACCCAGATCAAGACAATGGATACACAAGCCGCAGCCACATAGGGTGCGCTTTCGATACCAACATATAGGCCCAGACCGCAGGCAATGCCGGCATAAATTGCATTCCTGGGGATATGTGCCGAGCGGATAATAAACCATAAGCAGGAGAGGGCCAGAACGATTTGCAAGCTATGGTGATCTATTCGTCCCATACCAAATTGAGCCAAGGCGCCATATGATAAGGCGGCCATGAAGGCGGCAGCCATGGGGGCACGTAAGTTGTCTGTTAATTTGGTCGTTATGGTTACAACAAGGTGTAAAAAGGCCAGCAACATCAGGCTAGGGTAGGCCGCTATCATAATGGTTTCTGCTAGTGAAGCGCCGACAAAGGGGGTGAGAAACTTGATCGGTAGGCCAATCAATACGTCACTTATTCTTGACCAATGCATGAGAATGGGATCGACAGGGTTTAAGCGATACTGGTGTAGATCTAGCCAAGGCTGTCCGGCAAGCCAGTCCCTAATTTGCACGAGGCGGAGATAATCGTCATTTCCTTGCAGTTCGCCGCGCATAATGAACGGCCCAAGACGCACCCAATTTAAGGCAACCAGTAAAATCCAGACAAACCAGACAATCCCGTGACGCTCGATCAGATATTGTGCCCGCGGTGATAATTCGCCTGATTTTTGCTTTTTTGGTTGTTCCGTCACATGCACTCCGTATCCACTAGCCTTGCCAATAGAGAAGGAGTGTTAAAAACACCTAAAAAAGTGGTTTGCGGGTCTTGTACATAATGAGGCAAATTAGAGTGAGGCTGACGAGAACGACCAAGGTATCCAGTTCACTATTTAAAGGTACTTTGAAAACGGTTGGTGTTGGCAGGGCCGAGTTATCATAGCCGACGAGACTTGCCGCGAAAATATTATTAGCCGCATGCATGCCGATGGCAGATTCCAGACCGCCGTCAATATAGGTTAAGACGCAGGCAAAGATACCAAATAAGAAATAACCGCTCATAGCAATGATCAAAGATGTGTCTTTTGTACTTTCGGCCACTTCGGGATTGCCAAGGTGTAGAGAGGCAAAAAGGGCACTCGTGATGATAAATACAATCCATGGATTTTTGATGTAATGACCAAACCCTTGGTTCAAATAGCCTCGGAGCGCGATTTCTTCGGTGGCGGATTGTAGGGGGATGAATAACAGCGTGACAGGTAAATATATCCAAAAACGAGAAGGATCAAATACGATTTCTGCCTGACTTACGCCTGTAATATGTCCGATATAGGCACCAATACCCATAATGGTCCACATTACCAACATGGCAAACCCCATACGCCCCCAACGAAATTTAGACGCGGCCGTCAATACGGAGAGGAATGTCCGTTGATGGACGAATTTTTGCACAAGCCAGATACCAGCTGCAAGAACGGGGAATGAGACTAGAATTAAAGCATAGTTGATTGGGCTGCTTTTAATCAAAGCAGTTGCGAACTCTTCGGCGCCAGCCGGGGTCGCCATATTCGCTTTTACGAAACCAATGCTCGTGGCGAGGATGATTAAGGCCGATACCCCAATGGCGGCCTGCTTGGTGAAAGGGCGCTTAAAACTACTACGAATGCTCCATAAAATAATAGGAACCAAGGAAGAAAGAGTGAGCAATGCATATAAGACTGCAGTTTTTGGGTTAAAGGCGGGCGCATTTTCGGCCATAGCCGTGGCTTTTTCCAAGAGAACAGGATCTAGCATCATAGCAGAAATTTGCATGCCACTGCCGATAATGATTTGTCCAAAAAACCAAATTACCAGTGCAAACCAGAAACCAATGATCCATGTCCACCAACGGGAATCACCAGATTGAGTTTGTGAGAAGAAACTTTGAATAGGAGAAATGGACATTTTGCGCCTGTGGATTGGGAATATTGTTCCTCGCATAGCCTGCAAACTACGCGCTATCAACCCGTAACACAAAAAACCACCAATTCGAAAATCGAAATGGTGGTTTATGGAGGGCATATATTGGGGAATATGACCTCGGGTTTGAATTCGTTATTTACCAACGATCGTCTGCATAAATGCAATCCACAATCCGCTCTGACCCTTGAATAATATAATCACCGTCATAGGGATTATGGCATTGTTTGACGCTGATAATTTCTGTGTGGTCATAATGATTGGCTTCTACGTAAATACGTTCACAATGTGTATTGGCGCGGTAGTCGCGATAGGACCAATAGCCAGGGCGATAAAACTATAGGGAGATGATGCCCATCGATATGTGGAATAACCAGAGGAACCAAAGAAGAAATTTATCCCAAGATTGCTACGGTAATGGCGATCAGACTGACCATATGGGGCATGTCTCTCCCCGCCGTAATCATTATAATAATGTTGGTTGTATCGATGGTTTCTTTCACGGTTATGTTCGCGTCGCCGATGACGATCACTGCGTCTATGACGTTCGCTCCGTCGGTGAGCTTCGCGTCGTCGAGACGTGAATTTATGCCGGTTGGCATCATCGTCGCGGTGACGTTGCGCCCATTCAACCGGTTCTGCGTAGGGATCATTTGCAAAGGGGCCAAGCCTTGCTGGGTTTCCAGTCGAAGAATAGGCAGACGAGGGGAACAAAATCATGGCGCCAAGAAGGGCGCTACAGACGACCAAAGGTTTATGAGGTTTGTTGCTTACCATGTGCATGTCCTATCCTTGTTTTTTTCTTGATATTTCATCACTGCTGAAATTTAGCTGAAAGCCCTGTTCATCTGGCGTTATTTTCCATATGATGGAGGAATGGATATGCAAAAACCGCAAGCCGAAATAGATTTTGATCATTTAAAACAATATGTTGGCGATGATACATCACTTATCAAAGAGGTGTTCGGTCTGTTCAAACATCAAGTAGATATGTGGGCAAAGGGGCTTGATCCAAAAGCCGATGACGAAATATGGTCAGGCGTCATGCATTCCCTTAAAGGCACAGCGCGCGCTGTCGGTGCCAAAAAACTGGCAAACCTTTGTGAACAAGGCGAGGGAATGACTGGCGAAAATACAAGCGAAGTCTTGCGTGAAAAACATGCACAAGACGTTCAATTTAGTATCGACAAAGCTCTTATCGAAATTGGACGATGGGAATATAGACAAACACTTGCCAGCATGCGTTCATGAAACTAGTGTGCCGGAAAATAAATATTGGGGGGACACATGG
>JAJRSG010000059.1 GCA_024278915.1 Alphaproteobacteria bacterium | reverse complement strand
GAATAACATGTGTGACTTCCATATCATGGTCATCAACGATGACGGCTAACATGTAAACGGGGCTTCCGTCAGCACGCAGCAAAATCAAATCATCAAAATCTTTATTGCTCCATTTAATGTTACCTTGGACACCGTCTTCAAGAACAGTTTCGCCGTCTGGTACACGAAAGCGTATGACGTATGGAGTATCTTTTGGGGCTGTTTTTCCGTCACGGTAGGGCGATCTAAAAGCACGTCCTTCTTCGCGTGATAACTCTCGTTCTGCCGCTTGCTCATCGGATGTAAGGTAACAGGGGTAGGCGTGGCCTGAATCAATGAGGTTTTGTGCAACTGCCTTATGCCTATTTTCATTTTGGCTTTGGTAAACAATTTCGTCGTTATGTGTTAGGCCGAGCCAACTCATGCCGTCCAAAATCGCTTGTGTTGCTGCTTCGGTTGATCTCTTTTTGTCTGTATCTTCAATACGAAGGCGAAATTCGCCACCGTGATGTTTGGCGAAATAATAGCTAAACAACGCTGTTCTGGCGCCGCCAATATGCAGAAACCCTGTTGGGGATGGAGCAAAACGTGTTACAACTTTGGGGTGGTGCATAAAATAGCCTGAATCTATGAATCTCGACACTTCCTACCATGAGGAATGATTGGGACGCAAAGATAAACACAGGAAATAAGGGGAAATAAATATTATTTTTGCCAATCAAATCTGGAATAACCAAAATGGTTTACGTGTAGAAAAACCACTCCTGGGAATAATGAAGTTTGAATGGTGTTTGGCATCATTCGGTCTTGGGATATGTACGTATTTCGCTTGGCCTCATGAACCAGTTTTATGGTTTGTGGTTGTGTTTATGGCTTGCCTCCTACTTGCCTTTATCATGTCAGGAACGCGGCACCGTATTTCTGACTATATCTTATTATTGATTTTCCTTGGCGGTGGGTTTGGCCGTAGCATTTTGCACACGCGGTTTGCGGCAACGCCAATTCTACCTGTATATGAAAAAACTTACGAAGTATCCGGTTGGATAGAGAACATTAACAAGTCTGGCGCTTTGCAACATTTTTATATTCGGGTGCAAAGTATAAAAAACATGCCAGTTAATAATACACCGTACCGTGTTCGTATCCGTTTGAAACCAAATGGATTTGCGCCGGGGGATGCTATTCGCATCAGAGCCGTATTGTCGGCACCTAAAATACCCGTTCTTGCTGGAGGCTATGATCCGGCCAGAGCGGCTTATTTTCAAAAAATAGGCGGGTATGGGTTCGCAATATCAAAGCCTGAGCCCGTAGTTTTGCCCCCTTTATCTAAACTCTCGCAAGTTAAAAGGGCACTGGTAAAATACAGATTTGGTTTATCTCGGAAAATACAAATGCGTGCCCCTCCTGAAACGGCAGGGCTGCAGGCCGCATTACTCACAGGTGATAGGTCAGCTATACCTGAACATCAAAAGCACAGTCTTCGTCGTGCAGGTTTAGCGCATTTACTCGCAATTTCAGGCTTGCACATGGGGTTGTTGGCTGGAGGTGCGTACGGTATGGCTTCCTTGTTGTTTTCCATGATAGGGCCGTTGTCTCGACGTTATGATATGCGTAAATATGCTGCGGTATTGGGTACGGTAACAGCATGTATTTACCTCTTATTGTCTGGGGCAAGCGTATCGACACAGCGGGCATTTATTATGGCGGTCATCGTTTTTATGGCGATTATCCTGAACCGTAGAGCGGTATCTTTGCGTTCTGTTGCTTTGGCGGCCGGGTTAACTTTGATGCTTCACCCTGAGAGCCTTGTGAGTGCAGGGTTCCAAATGTCTTTTGCAGCAACGACAGCATTAGTGGTTGTGTACCGAAAGTGGTCAAATCAGAGAGATTATAGTTCTGATGGGACGATTGTCAGCAAGTTCAGACGAGGTTTCGTTGGTATCTTTATCACCAGTCTAGTGGCCGGATTTGCTACGGGTGGATTTGCGGCTCTTCATTTTCATCGGTTTGCTAGATTAGGCTTAATTGCCAATATTGTAGCCATGCCTATCTTTACCTTTATCGTAATGCCTGCTGGATTTTTGTCGATTGTCATGATGCCTTTTGGACTTGATCGCATTGCCTTGAATGTCATGGGGTGGGGGCTTTATTATGTACTTTATGTTGCTGAACAGGTGGCAAATTTAAAGCAAGCTGTACTTTACATTAAAGGAGCCAATGGAGTGGTTGCCGCTGTGTATGGATTTGGTTTTTTGGGGGTTTGTTTCGGTGCTTATGCAAAGACCAGACACATTGTGATCATCTCTGGTTTAGGCTTGTTGTTTTCTTTTGTTTTATGGTGGCAAATAGACCGTGCCGATATGCGAATTTCAGACAAAGCGAGGATTGCTTTTTGGGATCGTGCAACAGTCAATATATTACATGTAGACCGTAAGCGTGGCGATAAATTTGGTCGCAGCCGCTTTATAGAGGCTGCGGGGGTTAATCAGGCTGAGTATAGAGGGTATTTTGATACGAGAGCATTATGTGATCAGTTGGCTTGTCGTATTGCCCTAAAAAATAATGTTATTAGCATTGTTGCTGAGCCAGAGGGGGTGTTAGAGGCCTGCGATGATTCGGATTTAGTTGTGTTGACTAACCGTAAAGTTGGGGTACGGGCCCGGCATACGTGTAAGGCTATTTTAATTGATGCTGAAGACTTGGCAACTAACGGGGCCCATGATATTTATTTCACCAATCAGGGTATCAAAATAAAGAGCGCGAATCCTGAACGCAGGAAGAAAAGGCCGTGGGGGCGTTAAAACGATCCAGCTTTATCTAATGGTATTTACGAATAATCCCAACGAGTACGCCCTGAACTTCGACTTGATCGGGGCCAAAAGTACGGGTTGGAAAATCAGGGTTTTCAGCAATAAGTTCAACGCCGTTACCCGTCTTATAAATACGTTTTAACGTCGCTTCTTCATTATCAACGACATAGGCTACGACGATTTGATTGTTACGGGCCGTATTGGCTTTACGGATTACGGCAATATCACCGTCTAAAATACCGGCATTGATCATCGACTCACCTTCGACCTCAAGAGCAAAATGATCTCCCCGACCAATTATGCCATCTGGCACATTAAATCGCGGGCCATCTTGCTCAATGGCGGCAATGGGAACGCCAGCTGCAATTTTACCCATGAGGGGAATTGATATTTGGTCATTTGCAGGAGCAGGGGCCGTTGTTTCGAGGGTTTTTTGCATTATCGAAGATTTTTCTCCGGGTAGTTTTAAAATTTCCAGCGCGCGGGCACGGTGGGGAAGGCGACGGATAAATCCACGCTCTTCTAGTGCCGTGATCAAACGATGAATTCCTGATTTAGAAGCAAGACCAAGGGCGTCTTTCATTTCGTCATAAGACGGGGAAACGCTATTTTTCTTTAACCGCTTATCTATGAATTTCAATAAATCATGCTGTTTTTGCGTCAACATTAGAAAACTCCCAACTTTAAGAACAAATCATCAACATCAAATGTTCTATATGTGTTCTTTAACGGCGTCAAGAACTTATTGGTTTCGCCCAAGCAGGGTTTTAGTTGCTCGTTTTACATCGTCCTCACGCATTAAACTCTCGCCAACAAGGAAGGCTTGGGCACCGTATGCCGTAAGATCCAAGATGTGATCGGGGGTGAAAATACCACTTTCTGCGACAAGGAAGGCAGAGTCTGGTACAGCGGGAGACAATGATTTAAATGTGTCCAAACTTGTATCAAATGTTTTCAGGTTGCGGTTGTTAATACCAATCATTGTTGCGCCAATGTTGACGGCGCGCTCCAGTTCTTGTTGGTCATGTGTTTCGACTAATGCATCCATACCAAGACGGGTGGCAACATTTAAAAGTTGTTTGGCAAGCCTGTTACTGACCATCGCCATAATGATAAGAATAGCATCTGCTCCTTGGGCACGGGATTGATAGATTTGGTAGGCATCTACCATAAAATCCTTGCGTAAAACTGGCAAAGTAGAGATCGCTTTTGCTTGTTTTAAAAACATCATTGAACCTTGAAAACTTGGCCCGTCTGTAAGTACGGATAAACAAGTTGCGCCTCCGTCTTGATATGCACGGGCAATCTCTGTTGGTTTGAAATCCTTTCTAATTAAGCCTTTGGAAGGGCTGGCTTTCTTAATTTCTGCAATTAGAGCCGGGCCCGTTCTGGAAGTTTTGCGTAAAGCTTTCATGAAACCACGCGGTTCGGGTTGCATACTTATAAGTGTTTCTAGTTCTTCTTGTGAAGTTTCTGATTTCGATGCCTTAACTTCTGCACGTTTGTATTGGGCAATTTTACTTAAAATATCAGGCATTCGAGACTCTCACCAAGGTGTTTAATGCTTGCAGGGCTTTTTGGGAGGATATTGATTTTTTCGCAAGGGAGATTCCTTCATCGAGACTTTCAGACTTACCCGCAACATAGAGGGCCGCCCCGCTATTTAACAATACGATATCGCGATAAGGGGACTGGTGCCCATTTAGCAAAGCTGTCATGGCCTCTGCATTTTGTGTGGGATCGCCGCCTTCAAGATCCTTCAAGGAAGCTCGCTTTAGCCCGAATTTTTCAGGTGTGATTTCATATTCGCTAATTTTACCATTTTTTAGTTCGCTAACCATGGTGGGGGCGGTTGTTGTGATTTCGTCCATGCCGTCACCCCCATGCACAACCATCGCTCGATCTGCTCCAAGCGCCAAGAGAGATTTAGCATAAACTCGGCGGAGTTCATTTGAATAAACACCTACGAGGATACGGGTAACATTAGCTGGGTTACAAAGTGGGCCGAGGCAATTGAAAATTGTTCTTGTTCCAAGTAACGCTCTGGCTTTTGCGACATTTGCCATTGCTTTGTGGTGATTTGGTGCAAATAAAAACCCGACTCCAGCTTCATGTAGGCACATTTCTGTTTTCTCGGGCGTGATATCGAGCTTAACCCCGAGCGCCCGTAAAACATCGGATGCGCCGGACTTACTGGATACAGCCCGGTTCCCATGTTTAGCTACCGTTGCTTTTGCACCTGCAACGACAAAGCAACATGCTGTTGAGATATTATAGGTTTTTAAGCCGTCTCCACCAGTGCCGACAATATCAATTGCTCCTAAGGGGGCTTGCACGGAAATCATTCTTTTGCGTAACATAGCAGCCGCTGCCGCGAGTTGTACGTCAGTTACGCCGTCATTTTCAAATTGCTGTAAGTGTTGCGCAATTTCCGTGTCGGGCATCTTACCACTAATCATGCCTTCAAATACTGTTTTGAAGGCATCACTCATTTGATGCCCGCCAGCTTGAGAAAGTTGGCAATAATGTCGTGTCCATATTCCGAAGCAATGCTTTCTGGGTGGAATTGCACACCATGAATGGGGCGCGATTTATGGTGCACGCTCATGATTTCACCGTCCTCCGTATGGCCATTGGCAATTAAACAAGCAGGTAGGCTATCTTTGTCAATGGCGAGGCTGTGATAACGAGTTGCATTGAAGGGGCTTGGAATACCATGCAGTATATGTGTGGCGTCATGCATTACTGGCGAAACTTTTCCGTGCATGATTTCTTTGGCCTGAATAACTTTGCCGCCAAAGGCCTGACCAATGGCTTGTAAACCAAGGCAAACCCCGAAAATAGGCAGGTCTTCAGGGGCAGTTTTAATGAATTCCAATAAGATACCAGCATCATCAGGTGTTTTGGGACCGGGTGATAAGATTACGCCCTTGGCACCGAGTGCCAAAGCTTCGCCTGCTTGCATATCGTCATTACGAATAACATGCGTATTTGCACCCAACTCTTGTGCGTAATGTACGAGGTTATAGGTAAAACTGTCATAGTTATCTATTATCAATAACATGGTTAGTTCCGATCAAAATAGGAGGCGTGTTCGGCTGCGGAAAAAAGAGCTTGAGCCTTGGCACGGGTTTCTTCAAATTCTGATACAGGGTCGCTGTCCATGACGATTCCAGCGCCGGCTCTTACATGCATGACGCCTTCTTTGATGATGGCTGTTCGTAGGGCAATTGCTGTATCCATATCTCCACTTGCAGATATATAACCGACGGCACCAGCGTAAATACCGCGTTTGTCATTCTCAAGCTCGTCAATGATTTCCATAGCACGTATTTTTGGTGCGCCAGAAACTGTACCAGCAGGAAACCCTGCAAAGAGTGCGTCGAATGTATCAAGTTCGTCTCTAATTTCACCTTCAACATTTGAAACGATATGCATCACATGGCTATAGCGTTCAACAATGCTGCGTTCTGTTACTTTAATTGTGCCTGTTTTCGCGACCCTCCCAACATCATTTCGACCTAGGTCAAGCAACATGAGATGTTCGGCCATCTCCTTTGGATCACTCAGAAGATCAATTTCTAAAGCTTTATCCAATTCAGGGGACTTGCCGCGTGGCCTTGTTCCTGCAATCGGGCGAACCGTAACTTTCTCATCTCTTAACCGCACGAGAATCTCAGGGCTGGAGCCAACAACTACATGGTCGTCAAAGTTAAGAAAATATAAGAATGGAGAAGGGTTTAATCTGCGTAGGGATCTATATAGTGCAAATGGTGTTGATGGGAGCGGGCAAGAAAAATTTTGGCCAATCACAACTTGAAAGATATCTCCAGCTTTAATGTAATCTTGTGCCTTCTTTACATTCGCACAAAAATCATGTTGTGAAACACTTAAGGTCGGTATGATTTCTTTTGGTGATACATTGGTGTTTCGTAAGCCACGGATGGTTGTTTCCATCTCGTCGCTGACATCTTGTAACCGCATTTGTGCTTGTTGATAAGCTTTGTCTGCACTGAACTTAGAAGGTCGAATGGTTGTCGTTAAAATGATTTCTTGGGCAATTTGATCGAAAATAGCAATTAGGGTGGGGCGAGTTAACGTCGCGTCTGGTGTGCCAATTGCATCAGGGTTTGGCATCGGCAAGTTCTCGACTAAGCGGATCATATCATAACCAAGGTAACCAAATAGGCCTGCTGCCATCGGTGGGAGTTCTGTAGGAATGTCTAGTTCGGATTCAGCTTGAATTTGTCGCAATGAACTAAGTGGTTCGGACGTCTGTTGCACGAAAGGCCCGCCGTCTCTTGAAACTTCACAGGTTTTGCTATTGGCTTTCCAGATAAGGTCAGGGGAAAATCCTAAAACAGAATATCGCCCGCGTTGCTCGCCGCCTTGTACGGATTCAAACAAAAAAGCATATGGCTTGTTTTGCGCAAGTTTTAGAAATGCGGATACAGGTGTATCCAGATCATTTACCAAACGTGTCCAAATAATTTGCGGCTTACCTGCCTGGTAATTATTTTTAAACGTGTCAAAATTTGGCAGAACTTCCAATAACATTACTGATCTATGCCAAGTGTTTTTTGGATGTTTTCATTCATGATTCGGGCAGGGTGTTCACTAAGCATCGCTGCATGGTAAGCTTCTTGAATGTCGCTGATAATTGTTTGCTGGGCTTGCTCGCTAAGGGTGTCAGCAACAGGGCCAACGAGTTCTTCTTCATTCGGGTTGATTTCAATAATCTTCCCGATGACCCGATCAAGACCATTTGCTCCTGTACCGCGTATTGTTTGCCCAATCCTAGCTTCTAATAATCTTGCATTGGTTTCTGGTGATAGTTCTTGTAGCCCACGTGTAATGCGCGACATATCTGCTTCTGTGACATTTGCCCCGTTGCCAATGCTAGCAGCAAGTTGTTCAAACGTTTCTCCTGCAAGTGCGCGATCTGCCAAAGAGTTCATTAGTTCAGCCAAGGCCTCATCTGCTTTGTGCAAACGCCATGATAGCAAAGCCTGTTCCTTGATTTCTTCGAATGGGCGTTGCGTGCTTTCTTTGATTGCATCTACCCGAATAGCTGCAATGCCTTTGGTTTTCGTTTCAAATATATCCCCTTCAAACCCTTTATCATTACTGAAGACTTCTGTCAGAATGATATCATCATTGCTAATGCCGCTGACATTAGAGTT
>JAJRSG010000058.1 GCA_024278915.1 Alphaproteobacteria bacterium | reverse complement strand
TCTACTTTGAAAACGGCACCGTCATCAGCATCACACCAAGTGCCACCAATAAATGCTTGTACGGGAAAGTTCATATTATTCTCTTGCAACGTCATTGTTTAACTTGGGCCAGTTCTAAATTTTTATAGAGATCATCATAGGGCCAGTTTGAGAGGAAGTATCGCGCCAGATTTAAACAGAGTTACGATCTTTGTCCAAAATTCGAGCAGGAATAAGCATAACCAAGGTACTCAGGAAAAAGATAAGGATTGCGAAATTCAACATGCCAGAATAACCCATTTTTCCTTCCAAAATCCATCCCGCAATCAACGGTCCGCTTGCCAAACCTATTTTCGATACAAAACCGGCAAAAGCGGTCGCGCGCCCCGCTTTATCGAACTCGGCGCTCATGCCAAATAAGTAGGCAATAACAAACCCCCAGGTTATACCAGTCCCGCAATTTGCAACAAAGTATGCCCAAGGCTTACCACTATAATGAAACAGGGCCGTCCCCGCCAAAGTAAGCGCCATCGCAAACAGCATAAGCCAAAACCGCCCAAATTTTTGCCCTAATGCCATAACCAAAAAAGGACCTAGCAAAGCCACCCATGTCGCAAGCCATAAAGCTTTGGACATATACGCCCGATCTAATCCATATTCGAGTCCGAGAGTAAATATGTAGGCAAATAGACCCATATTCGCAGCCTGAAACAGAAAAATAGCTCCAATCGTTAGCAAGAATGGCTTCATACGGATCGCACTTTTCTCATTATTCTTAGATGTCAAAACTGGGTATTTATCCAAAAAAGGAAGCATGGCCAAAGTAACAACAGAAAACAATGCCAAGGCAACGAACAATGATTTGCTACCATAAATCGGAGTAAGTTGCGGAAGTTGATAATAAGCAACGCCGCCAAGACCAAATTGCACAAACAAAAGCATGCCAAAGCTACGATCAGGATTAGCTGTGCGAGCAATCACAGCAAATCCAGTTCCGGTTAGAATACCACCAATAATACCATGGCCCAACCGAACAGGAAGAAGAACATTATAGGTGCCAATCTTCGTAGATAGTAAATCAATCGTAATCAGTGCCAAAAGGCAAACAACGGCTAATGGCTTCCATGGAACTCGTTTAACCAAAAGTACAGATATGAGCGCCCCTATGGCAGCGCCGTAAATATTCGCAGAACCAATTTGTCCAGCTTGCTTTGCCGTGAGACCTAAACCATTCACCAAGCCGTCAACGATGGCGGCCATGATATTCACATAAAACAATCCAGCCGTCGCGAGGAAAGCAAGAAAAATAGCAGCGATCAACCCATTAGGGGAAACGGTTAGTGATTTAATTGTCATGATTATTCTCGCAAAATGGTTTGATCTCATTAGAAGCCTTAGCCGCACGACGCCAAGCATATTCATGACCATCACTAATATAGAAATAAATATGACCATTAGGTAGGAGCACCGTTGCCAAACCACCAAATCCGGACATATTGGGAATCCACATGTCATTTTTACAACCTATAAATGGCCCTGCATTATAGGCCCAAAACCCTGACCGGTAACGCAAGCTATCATTGATCGCTTTATGGCCGTGGTCATTTGATTTTTTTTGTAAAGCCGCGTTTAAAATATCTCCATCTAGCCACGTTTCATCTAAAATTTTCCCATCATTTTGTAAAAACAAACCTATGCGCGCAATATCGTCTGCATATAGCGTTAAGCCCCAACCAGTAAACGGTTGAGCTATCAAGTCCCTCGTGCGTCTTGTCGTCATTGCAAGTGGGCTTAAACCAAGTTCACGCCATATTGGTTGGATAAGATCCGCATAAATATCAGCACTTGTATTCGCACTTTTCTCTCGAAGGTAAGCCTGCATGGCCGTCCCCAAGATATATGTATCCGTCGTATGGTATACAAACTTCTTTCCTGGCTTAGTTTTGCGCTTATGCACGGAGCAGGCCGACGCAATTTTGGCAGCATGGGTTTCCTCCGTCATGAATTTCCATGTCTTAGATGATGATTCATCTTTGTCATACTCATCCGAAGTGTAATTTCCTGTGGTCATATCCAGAGCTTGTTCAAAACTGACATCTCCCCATTTTTTCGCCGCACACTGAGGAACATAGTTGGCAATTTTCGCATGCCGTGCTCCTGGATATAATTTTTCCAGACGCATAAGCCCGATACCTGCAACCATTGACTTAGCCATTGAATAAGAAGGCAATGGCATGGTTTCGCAATATGGATAGTCTCCGTGTCTCGTCCTACATTCACCAGCATATAATGCTTTATCCATTACATATCCGTATGTTGTCATATTCTCAGGGGCAACCTCTTGGGGCGATCCGATTTGTGAAATGTCAACATGATTGAGAGCACCAATTGGCAAACGCCGTAGACGGCTTCTGACTTCTTGACGATATGCCTGCACAGTCTCTGGGCCAGTTTCTATCTCCGTACTCTCAAAACCGAGAGTAAGCCGGCTCCACATATCAAATTGCATATAGGCACAAGTTTCCGAGCCGATCTGGACAATTGCTTGCGAAATTTTTCCGTCTTTATACAGAAAGCTCATTAGGCCGTTATGAACACAATTCGCATTTCTTTCTTGGAAGGCAATAGGGAGAGCTGCCCGCGACCATCCTTCATCATTTTCTTCACTCCATATTCGACCTGGCTCAAATATCCATTCCCAATCAGGGTGAGTATTTTGTTGTGGACCACGCTGTATCGGGATCAGTGCATTTCCATCACTGATAACTTCTAGTGAAAAAGACGGAAGTGTATTTAATTTCCCCGTCACAGATTCGTAATTAAAATCATCCTTTAAGATGGAAAATCCATCTGCAAGCTTTGGAGCTGCGAGAAACAAACTACCAGATATGCTTTGATGAGCAGTGCCCGCATTTTCTCGCGGTATATATGCAGCTGTCCCAAATGGTTTGACGAGTTTCTTACCTGAGAAAAAGGTAGAAAATGGAATGGATTGCGCTAATGATTTGCCATCTGTCGTTCCAATTACTTTTACATTGTCCACCCAACACGTGGAACTATCTTTGCGTGCATGAATACGCACCCTAATAGCCAACAATTTATGCCCATTAGCTTCTGGCGTTGCTCCAACAATATTGTGCAGGGTAAAACCGTCATCATCGCCGTCACCTACACGTCCTATTTCCGCCCATGTATTCCCACCAAAACTGGTTTCTAATACACAATAATCGCCGGACCTAAGTTTGCTAGCCGCAAAGGAAGCTGATACATTTATTTGGCTATGATTTCGAGTAGGCACCAAATATATGGCATATGCATCATGCTGTAACCGCAAGGAAATATTTTCCTTGTAGCTAGACAACCTGATATCCCCTTTACTCGGATTACCCTTCCAATCACCAGTGGTTCCATCTTGAAAATTTTCCGAAAATAGTGTTGTTGCGCCTGCAAAATTTCCGGTTAAAGCAACCAATATTAGCACCAAAATAAATCTAAACATCACATTATTCCTAACGCAGTTGTGAGAGGCGCTAGTTGCGCTTCATAGTGTTTCCATCTGTTAACAGCGCTTGTATAAATTGGCTTACGTACTTGTGCCGCGCTCGCCGTTGCTGACGGGCTTTTATTCTTATGAAAATCGAGGCAGGCATCGTGCCAATCCAAGTCGAGTACTTGTAATAGCTTACGTGTCTCCACTTCTTGACCCGCGATAATATCCTCATAGTGAATGTCTATGATTTTCCCCGGTAGCACTTTTCGCCAATGTGCCATCAGATCTTCTTTGGCCTGCATATATTTCGCCAAATCATCCAGATCATAAGAAAATGGATAGCCCATACGAAACAGGGTCTTGTACATACCAAGGCCAACATCGGCCAAATTTCGATTTAAGTGAATTATTTTTGCATTCGGCAACGCCGCCGCAATTAAGCCAATATATAGAAAATTTGCAGGGGTTTTATCAATGAAAAATTTTTGGCCTGCACTTCTTTGCAAAGCACGTTTCATATATGCTTTGCCTAGTGCCTGCATCTCCAAATTTGCTGAAGCTTCAATTAGCCCCGCCTTCCCTCCACTCGCTTTACACAATTGAGTTAAGGCCATTGCAAAATCTGTCAACTCGCCTAGGCTCTCAACATCAGGGTGGGCACTTAAAATACGGTCGACCAAAGTCGTACCACTGCGGGGGAACCCAAGAATAAAAACAGGTCCTTGCGTATCATACCCACAGTGCTTCTTTTCAAAAAAATCTTCGTTGAACACTTCAGTAATTTTATCCATGGCGTCCGTATCTGAACTTACCTGATACGCAAGCATTTTACGACGCGTATCTGCGCCGTTTTTGAGGGCGGCAAAACTTTTTTCATACTCGCCTATATCTTCCAACTCCTTAGCCAAGGCATAATTAAGTTGAACCGATCCCATTGGGTTTTTCAAATCCGATGCAAGCACAGCCTCTAAAGAAGCAATATGGTTATTGTCCCATGTTTGTTTTCTCAGATTCGCGCGGTTGTAATACGCATCATAGTCCCATGGCTTCTTCGCGATAACTTGATCCAAGATTTCTTCTGCTTCAACTAACTTGCCAACCGCTATGAGAGACGTCGCTAAATTATATCCTAAATTCATATCCTCAGGCATCAAGCCAAAGGCATTTCTCGCACATTTTACCGACAATTCATATGCCCCGCACTGCGTATAGAGTTGTGCGGCTTGTGCCGACAAATCCGCACTATTTTCTATTTGGTTATGATAGGAATCCAGAACGGACAATGCAGATTTCACTTCACCTAAATGAACAAATGCTTCTGCTTTCATAAAAATAGCTTCAGCGCACTCCGGCTTTATTTGCAAAGCCTTATTTGCCTTGTCGAGCATACCCGTGTAATCACCCTGGCCCCGAAGCAAACGTGCATGTTCGACCCAACCATCAACACAATCAGGGTCAGCCTCATTCCATTCTTTAATGAGTCTTCTCACACGAAAAACATCACGCCGCCTGAACGCCATCTCAACTTCATACATGCGTTCAGATATTTTTGTTTTTTTACTCGCGCCTGTCATAACATTGGAATAAAGCCGGCAGCCAAATACTGCCAGCTTTATTATCAGTAACTAAAAATCGTACCGTACAGTAGCCCCAAAGGTACGAGGCAATGCAATGAGTTCTTTATTTGCATTACCAAAATATTCAATGGCGGGCGCGGTACCCATATACGCTTCTGTGAATACGCCGGTCACACCTGCTTCATTAGTAATATTTTTGAGCCATAAGGACAAACTCACAGCATCTTTGGACAATGTTTGCGAAGCATTTAAAATAGCAAACCCATCAAGGGTGGCATCAAACCTTGGAGACGTACCAACAACATTTCGCGTAGAGGACTGGTAATAACCATCCACTCGTGAAAACGACGTCCAGTCACCTATGCTAGTTGTATAATCAAGGGCGGCATTTAATTGATGCTCTGGAGAACCCGGTAACCTTGCCCCGTCGAATGCGAATGGCGCAGCAGGAGATGGACGATCAGGCGCATAAAAATCCGCCCCCAATTTTGCATTTACATAGGCATAGCCCAATGAATAGTGCCAATTATCATTCAAATACCCATCAAGGCTGGCTTCCAAACCATATGTGCGTGCCTTTTCGCCATTTACAACAGCAAAAAATCCCCAATTAGTCGTTCCTACATTGAGTTGTGGGTCTGACCAATCGATATAAAACGCACTGATGTCATATTTTAAATTCGCACGCGTCCCTTTGAGGCCAGCTTCATAGTTCACAACAGAATCAGATGTGTATATTTGATAGAGTGGGCTTTCTGCGAATGTTCCGCTTAAAGGTACAGCATTTGAACCTCCTCGCCGATAACCTTCTGAGACGGTTGCATAGAACATATCTTCATCCGAGAAACGATAAGCTAAATTGAGCTTGAACAAGAAGTCATCTTCCTTAGATTCAAAGAAAGCATTTGTCGGACTGGATAAGCTGGCAAACAACGGCAAGTCCAAAAATGTATCATTTTCAGACTTATTATCGAAATAGCGCCCACCAAATGTAAGATCAAGGTCGTCGCTAGCATGCCAAGTCAATTCACCAAAGACCGAGACTTCTTGGAAGTTCTCGGTACGGCGATAGATGAAGTCTTGGTCACTCGTTACCGCGCCCACCGCAAATGGGAAAGCCGCGTCAAACCAACGACGGAAGCCAACAAGTTGGCTATCTTGTGTCGCTTCTAATTGCTGCTTACGGTAAAATCCGCCAACAATATAATCAAAGTTTTCACCTTCATTTGAAACAAGACGCAACTCCTGAACAATCGCTTCATCCGCATATGTTCTGTTGGCTTGCGCATAAGGTCGTGGATAATTATAGTAAAAGGACAAGAAGCCAGCTTGGGCATAGAACCCGGTATTTTCACTGATGCTATCACCATTATGATCATAATGAGATGTTGACGATGTTAGTGTTGCAAACCCAAGATCAAACTCAGCCTCCAAAGACGTCATATTCAAATCACGAGATGATGGCTCAAGTTGAATTGATCCATTCTCATATTCGCCATAAGGATTGCCAAAGCCATCAACACCGACGGTGCGCTGGCGGCGCCCACCCACATCATCGGATTGACGCGTGTGCATTAATTTCAACCGTATACTATCTGTAGGCTCCAACAATAAAGCTACTCGCCCCATCCATGTATCGACAGTATCTGCATCCTTGAAATTAACGTAGTTTGTTGAATCACCACCGCGGTCAAAAATACCATTCGGCGTAACAGGTAAACCACTCGCATCCAACTCATAAACATTAACATAGTCAGTAATACCCGGATAATCACCATAATTACCAACAACGCGAATAGCCGCTTTATCACCTAACGCTAGGTTAAATACACCGTCCAAGCTGTAACCAATACTATCAGAGCCCTTAACAGATGAAGCACTCGCACTTACACTGCCACCATTTTCACCTAACACAGGATCGCGGGTAATATAACGAACTGTACCACCTAATGAACCTGAACCATATAATGTTCCCTGAGGCCCGCGCAATACTTCAACACGCTCAAGATCTCGCAATGTAAAATTGGCGAATATAGGCGTGTCATTAATATATGTTGACACAGAAGCCACGGATGAGACTGCAAAGTCACCAAGCGCACTACTCTCAACAGCAAGCCCTCGAATACGTGCCGCATTAATTGTGCCCGAATTTCTTTGTCCTCTATCAATGGTAGAAATGCCCGGAATAGATCGAAGTAGTTCCGCTCCATCCAAAATATTTGCTCTTTCTATTTCCGCGCCACTCGTTGCAGAAATATTATAAGGAACATCAGATACAGATTCTTCGCGCCGCGTTGCTGTTACCACAATTTCGTCTCGATTAGCTTTCGCACCTGAATCGGCTTCTTGCGCACTCGCAACCTGAAAACCACTGACCGTCAACATTGTTGTACCCAACAACAAGGTTAAAAACTTC
>JAJRSG010000057.1 GCA_024278915.1 Alphaproteobacteria bacterium | reverse complement strand
TTTTAAATGAGGAGAAGCGAGGCGTCCATGATGCCAATAAATTCATGCAAATTGGCAAAGATGAGTTGAAACTCATTTCTAGTTTAAAGTACGGGACAACCATCGTAACTCTTGCGCCAGAAAAAACGATGCCAGATGTTATTCAAACTTTACGCGAACAAGAGGTTATTGTTTCCGCTGGCCATACGCAGGCCAGTTACGAAGAGACAACTCGGGCAATGGATGCGGGGTTAACGGGGTTTACTCATTTATTTAATGCGATGCGGGCAATGGAAAGTCGTAAGCCGGGTATCATTGCCGCGGCCTTAGAAGATGCAAGAAGTTGGTGCGGTATTATTGTGGATGGGCATCATGTCCACCCAGCAATGTTACGGTTGGCATTAAGGGCTAAAGTGAATGACCAAATTTTTCTCGTGACAGATGCTATGCCAAGTGTGAATGCCAAACACAAAGGATTCAAACTTGGCGAGGATAATATTATTGTAAGAGATGGTAAGTGTCAGACAGAAGATGGTCGCTTGGCAGGGAGTGATTTGGATATGATGACTGCGGTTAATAATGCTGAAAGTATGTTGCAAATAGAGTTTGTTCATGCGGTGAAAATGGCCAGTCTCTTTCCGGCCAAGTTCATTAATATGCAAAACAAAATTGGAGAGATACGAGCAGGGTTGCAGGCTAATTTCGTTGTGTTGTCAGAAGAGCAAACTGTGCTCGAAACTTGGATAGATGGTCGGTATGAAGGAATATAAGTTTAACCTAACTGGTTATCTTCCAAATTCATAATAATGTCATATCTGTCTCCTCGATAAGCGGACCTCGTTAACTCCACAGGGGTTCCATCATGCAAGGTTGTTCGGCGCTCGATCCTTAAGACTTGACTGTTTTCCTCAATAGATAAAAGGCCTGCTTCAGTTGGATTGGCTAATGATGCTTTGACCCTTTGGGTGCCCTTTACGGGTTTGTTGCCTTGTGCTTCAAGGGCTTGATACAGGGACTGGGTAATTTCGGAGATATCTGGCAACATAGATGCAGGGACGACGGCGTGTTCAATCGCCAAGGGCTGGCCATCTGAGAGCCTTACCCGCCCCAGTCGGACAACTTTATCGGCTTGGCGTATTTTAAGTATTTCCGCTTCTTCTGCGGTTGGCGTACCGTAAGCTTTCATAATCCATATGGCTTGAGGATTATAACCATGTGTATGCATGTTGCTCGTAAAGCCGCGTAGACTTGAGCCCAAATGTGAAATTGGAGGGAGGACAAATGTACCTGCCCCATGTTTACGTTGTACGATTTTTTCTTCGGCAAGTATGTTCAAAGCTTTACGGATTGTCACCCGTGAAGCTCCCGTCATCTGACATAGTTCTCGTTCGGATGGTAGTGCATCGCCAGCATCCACATTGTTTTCAGAAATATAGGTGCGAATGTTTTTCGCGATGAGCATATAGTGCGGCATTGATGAAGTTTTATCTCGGCTAATCTTATTCAGCTTCATCATGTTTATAGTTTCCTATCATTATTTGAGGGTATTGCGTGAGTAGGTGCCTAATTATGTTTTTATCCTTACGTCACATTATATAGCAAAAAGAAGCAAAGTGTGAAAAATAAAGCGGTAACGCTGCTAATATTTCACCTGAATTTTGTCAAAAAATAATGTTGGCATTAAGAATATTATGCGTGTCGAATGATTGTTTTAAAAGTTTCATGACGGTAATTTCTTCGGGGCTTCTTGTTTGCCCTAGCCAAGATTTTTTTTCTAGTCCGATTCCATGCTCTGCAGAAACAGACCCGTCATATATTTTAAGGGGCTCATAAATGGCTTGGTCGGCTAGATGTCGTGCATTCTCATCTGTGGAGTGAGGTTGGACAAAAAAATGTAAGTTCCCATCTCCGATGTGCCCTAAGGCAAAAAGAACTGATTGGGGCAGGTGTTCACATAAGCGCGTTTTTACCTTCATCACATATTCTTCCATCGAGGAAATAGGTAGGCTGATATCATAGAGATATACGGGTTGAGGCGATAAGATAGCTTCAAAATTATCCCGAATAGCCCATACCTCATTGTATTCGCTTTCGGACTTGGGAATGACAGCATCTAGAATTAAATCATTCGTAAATGCTGCTTCGACTACCTCCATAAAGCGTTCATTGTCTCGGGAAGTATCACTCCCATTACATTCAAATAAAACGTAAAATGGATATTCTCTTTTCAGGGGGGCGCGATGGCCACCCGGCTGCGTGACGGCGCGTACATAGTCGCCCCACATCACTTCATAAGCAGAAAGGTTTGCACCAATCTCCATTTTTAGGTGGGTCAGTAAATGGGTAACGGCACTAAAATCGCTTAAGGCGACAAGGGCAGTGTTTTTGGTGGTTTGCAGGGGCATTAACTTAACAACTACACGGGTAATAACGCCCAACGTGCCTTCTGATCCAATGAAGAGTTGCTTTAGGTCGTAACCCGCATTATTTTTGAGCATCTTCTTGAGTGAAGAGATGATGGTACCGTCTGGCAAAACAACCTCAAGCCCAACGACCATGTTTCTTGCCATACCGTAGCGTAGCACATTTACACCACCAGCATTGGTCGCCAGATTGCCACCAATCGTGCAAGACCCGCGGGCACCAAGGTCGAGGGGAAGAAACAAGTTCTTTCCTTTGACTGTATTTTGAATGGTTTCCAATATGGCGCCAGCTTCGATGGTGGCTGTTCCGGTTACGGTATCGATTTCGGTGATTTTATTCATACGCTCAAGAGAGAGGATGATATCATTTTCGCCACTATTTGTTCCTTGAACGCACGTTGTATTGCCGCCTTGAATAACAATATTCTGATGGGCTTTATGGCAAATTTCTAATATTTTGGATACTTGATCGGTTGTGGTGGGACGAAGAAGTGCCTTCGCTTGCATAGGTCGGTTGTCCCAATAGCTGATCGCCCGTAGAGAAACTTCATCGCTGGAAAGAACTGCTTTCTCCCCGAGTTCTTTCTTAAAGACATTGATGATATTAGGCATGGGCTTTTATCCTGATATTCAAAACATACGCGCGGTAGCGGTAAAGGGATCAGGTTTTTGTATGATCCATTAAATCCAGAGCCTGACGTAGATTTCCCCCTGCTTGGTTTAAAATTTCTTCTGCCGCTGCTTTGGTTTTTCCTAAGGCAATAAGCACCGCGGTTTTAATGTTTTTGTCGGCCTGATATAGGGAAGACTTGGCTGTTTCTTGCGAGCAGTTTGTGATGTCGGCAATAATGTTGATTGCTCGCCCTTCTAGTTTTTTATTGGAAACAACCATATCAACCATGAAGCCTTTATACACATGCCCAAGCCTTGTCATGATCGCGGTCGACAGCATGTTTAGAACTGCTTTTTGGGCGGTTCCTGCTTTCATTCTGGTTGAACCGGCAATGAGCTCACTGCCTGTGTCGGCAAGGATGGCGTGGGTAACTTCTTTTAGAAGGGGAGAGTCAGGATTATTCGCGATCCCAATGGTTGTTGCGCCGCCTCGATTCGCTTCTTGGACGGCTGCGAGTGTGTAAGGGGTTTTCCCACTAGCCGCGACGCAAATGACAATATCTTTTTTTGTCGGTTTGGCCGCTAATATTTGGTTGCGGCCATCATCTAAATTGTCTTCGGCGCCTTCCGCACTTATGGTCAAGGCTTGTAACCCGCCAGCAATACAAAAAACGAGACGACTTTCAGGCCAGCCAAATGTTGGGCCTAATTCCGCACCGTCTTGAACGGCTAAACGCCCTGAAGTACCGGCGCCAACATAAAATAACCGCCCGGAATTCCCTAAAATTAACGCGGCTTGATCTGCGGCATGTGCGATATTGGCAATGGCGGGCTTAATGGCGGCTAATGCCGTTAATTGCCCTTCATACATGGCTGCAATTGCATCCTGTGTTGTCCATCTATCAAAATCAATGAACCTTTGACATATGCCTTCAGTCATTTTTGCCCTGCATTTCTATATTGCGATCATGTTTCAAAGGTTACTTTGATCATACCTATTTAGCCTATATTTAGTTGTTTTACCGCATTTCAACAACAAAACCACTAAAAAATGGTAATATTTACAATACCAATTAGATACGTCTTGATAAGTTTAATTTGGCGTATTTTTCAGATCGTATTGTGTATCTTACTCATATAACAAATATTTACGCCGGATTATTTTGAATGATTTTATTTCATCTTCCCAGCTTGCTTTGATCTCACTCTCCGTTTTGCCTTGCTTGATCTGCTGCATTAACGAGGCATTTCCAGCTAATTTATTAAAGTAATTATTCTCAAGGAAAAAATGATTTTGATTGGGGATTTGGCGATAAAATTGTAGGAGCCAATGAAGAGATATTCCCTTGTCTACGCCTGCTTTTTTATCGCGGCGTAGGTCGATTCCTTTGCAAATACTGCCATTGAGCTTAGGGTATTTAGCACCTGCATTTGGTGTCGGGGTAAATTGAAAATTATCTCTAGGGTATTCTGGGTGTCCAATTATCTGAAATGGAAAATCCGTACCTCGCCCTACGCTTACGGTAGTACCTTCAAATAATGCCAAGGATGGGTAGAGGTAAACCGCCGTCATATTCGGCAAATTGGGAGAGGGAATAACGGGCAATTTATATCGCGTTTTGTGTGTGTAACCGGATATTTTTATAACTGTAAGCTCACATTTTTTACCGCCTTTTAGCCATTGTTCTCCGTTAATCATTTGTGCGTATTCACCGATGGTCATGCCGTAAACAAGGGGGACGGGATGGAGTCCGATGAAGGATGAAAAACTTGGTTTTAGGACAGGCCCATCAATATAAAACCCGTTCGGGTTCGGGCGATCCAAAACAATCAATGGGACTGCGTTATCTGCGCACGATTCCATCACATAATGTAATGTGGAAAGATAGGTATAGAACCTGACACCAACGTCTTGAATATCAAAGACAATGGTATCTATGCCTTGCAGGCTTTGGGGGGAGGGCTTTTTGTTAACGCCATAAAGGGAAATGATTGGTAGTCCTGTTTTTATGTCAATCGCATCTTTGATGACCTCACCGGCATCTTTATTGCCTCTAAAGCCGTGCTCTGGTGCAAAGACTTTGGCAATGTTTATGTTCTTATTTTGTAATGCGTCAACCAAATGCATCTCACCGATTCGAGAAGAATTATTTGCTACCACTGCAATTGTTTTGTCTTTGAGTAGAGGTAAATAGGCACTGAATCTTTCTGCGCCTACGATGAGATCTTTATGTGGCAATTTAGCCGTTCTTACCTTGGCTGTCTGTTTGATAGGCTGATTTTCTAGATGGCGGGAACAAGCCGCCACCGTAAAACAGAGTAGAATAAGGGATAGGTTTTGAATTATTTTTTTCATCCCAACTAATATTGATGAAACGATGCTGTAATGCAAATATTCAGTTTTTAATTCTCCCCATAAGGCCAATTTTTTACCCGTTACCTTTTCCTATTTAGGAAGGCGCGGAAACCATCATCGCTGGCCTTTTACGCGGATCATGCGAAATACGTGCCCCGAGGCGAAGAACCCTTCACAGGGCGTCGTCTGTGGATTTGGGGGCGGGGTCTATGATGATGAAGCGGCCTCCTTTGATTTGGTAAATGGCGAGACCGCGTTCGGGAATGCCGGTTTCTGTGAACCTGACCAACCCATCAACGCCGAAAAAACCTGCCGTATCCGTAAGTCTGTTGATACGGGTTTCGGGGGTGCCGCTGGCGACAAAGGCGGCAATATTTACGCCGTCATAGGCTAAGGAAGCGAGACGGGAAGGTTCTTCTCCGAAGACAGCGTCATAATTGGCATCAAAAATTTTCTTTTCCTGTGTGTCCGGCCCTGCAAAGATGCCACCGCGCAAGGCAGGTTCACGAACGACTTCCTGTTTATTCCACAGGCCAGTGCCGATAAATTGTACGCTGGATGCGTTGATATTTTCCTCAAAGAACGGCAAGAGCGGAGCAAGGGACCGTAGAGCTGTGCCGCCCTCTGGTAACATGACTACATGAAAGGCTTCTTCTTCTAATGGTAATCCTTTTGCTTCTCTTTCTTCATTGGCCATATGCGATTGTGTGTAAAGCTGGGCAAGCCTTTGGGCAGGTTCTTGCATGACGGTGATGTCATTGCCGCGGTAGGTCTCTACGCCGCTCATGACGCCCCCGATTTCACTTACATATTTATCATAGGCATTTAAGACCCGCTTACCATAGCGGGAAGTTGGGCCAAGAAATGCGAATTTACGGGCGCCGGATTCGGCAACAAATTCGGTGACCCGTTTTACTTCTGCTTCGGGTGGGAAGCTTAATAAATATACGCCGGCTTTGGCAACGGATGTATCTGTCGAAAAGCCGATCATCGGCGTACCTGTTTGGATGGCCACTTCGCCGGAGGCTCGAACACTGGCGGCTAAAATAGGGCCGAGGATAATATCGGCACCATCTTCAACAGCTTTGTTGGCGGCGATATATGCACCTTGTGGTGTACCTTCGCTGTCATAGGCCA
>JAJRSG010000056.1 GCA_024278915.1 Alphaproteobacteria bacterium | reverse complement strand
TTTTTCTCTGAATGCTTCAACTTTTTTTACGACTAGGTCGGCTTTGGGCTTAACCAAAAATACATCATCTAGACGTGTTTTCATGACCGCGATAATTTCTTCTGCACGTGCAAGATACGCATCGCGTCCTTCGTCAGAGTCTTCATAATACTGCGCTGGATCATTTTTTAGGTGGGTAAAAAACTCTTGCAACGTACCTGTGAAACCGACCTTCTTCATGATGGTCCGCATTTCACCGTGTATGCGGTCAACTTCGGAAAGGCCAAGGTCATGAATTTCGGAGGCGGTCATATCAGTTGTGGTCATTTGCTTAAGACGTGACTTATAATAGGCGGCTCCATCCGGCAGCTTCCAGGCGCCATCATCAGTGGTGGCGTGGGCTTGCTGGGTTTCCATTTCGGCGATTAGGCCTTCATAAGCAGGTTTGAAAGATGTTAGAAGCGCTGTAATGGCGCTTTCAAAAAGTTCTTGTTCTTGCTCTTCCGCTAGGTCTAGCTTTTTAACTTTTTTCTCAAAGTCAGTCAGTAAAGTTGAGTAATTTCCTTCGTCAAACGGAGCGCCTTTAATAATATTACGAGCATCACGCAGTACGTGGTCATATACATAAAGGGGAGGCATTATTCCTTTTGCAGCACTTGCTTTGGCATTCGCAACGTGTTGCTCCATATAACTCTTTACGCCATTAAGACGAGCGACATAGGCTTGGGCGTCTTCAACAGAGCCAATTCGGTGTTGATTGATAAGGAACGAAGGGATACCAGACTGTACGCCAAACATCTGATTGAATGTGTACCCATAATCCCAATATTTAGCATTTTCCAGATCATCTTCTACGCCGTTCACATACAAACGATATGACAGTGCATGGCTTTCGTCGAGTTCATCTGGATTAAACGTGTTCTTGATATATTCAAGATTTTGTCGATCTTCATCAAGGCGTTCTAGAAAGAAAGCCTTACTTGGGTCGTTCCATTTGTCATAATCTGTTTTATCACCTAGCTGTGTGAGAAATTGTGGGTAATGGCTCACGCCTTCCATAAAGATTTCTTCAAACCAATTATCCAATTTTTCATTCTGTGTGAGTGTTTGTTCGTTTTTTGCCATTTTATGGCTCGAAGTTTCCATTTGGTCTTTAGGAGAGCAAGCATTTAGAGCAAGCACACAGGTCGTTAAAATTAGAAAGTTTTTCATTGGGTTTCCTTGTAAATTAGGCTTTATTATTTGCAATGTATTCATCGACTAATTCTTCGAGAATTGAGAGGGGAACAGAACCGTTCGCCAAAATAACATCATGGAACTGGCGAATGTCGAAGTTGTTACCAAGCTCTGTTTGTGCTTTTTTCTTCAACTCCTGAATTTTCAACATACCAATTTTATAGGCCGTTGCTTGGCCTGGCCATACGATGTAGCGGTCAATTTCTGCACGTATGTCACCTTCCGGATTGGCAATATTCTCTAGCATGTATTGCACAGCTTGTTCGCGCGTCCACTTTTTGGCGTGAATACCTGTGTCTACAACGAGTCTGGCGGCCCGAAATATTTCCATCGATAAGCGACCAAAGTCTTTATACGGGTCTGTGTACATTCCAAGCTCTGCGGGAATGCTTTCAGCGTATAGGGCCCAACCTTCAATATAGGCTGTATGACCGCCTTGCTTGCGAAACTCAGGAATGCCTTCCAGTTCCAAACTAATGGCAATTTGCATGTGGTGACCGGGTATGCCTTCATGATATGCGAGAGCTTGCATTAGGTAGGTTGGTTGCTCTCTTACGTCTCGGAGATTAATGAAATAGGTGCCCGGCCTTGAACCATCTAAGGCAGGTTGATCATAAAAAGCACCAAATGCGGAAGCTTCACGGAAAGGTTCAACTCTTTTAACGATCATATCCGCCTTTGGCTTGGTGATAAACAAATCATCCAGTTTGTTTTTCATGGTAGCAATGATTTCAGTCGCTTCCCGCATATATTGTTCGCGACCTTTATCATCGTTAGAAAAGGTGAATTGATTATCGGTACGTAAGAAATTGTAGAAGGCTTGTAAGTTCCCTTCGAAACCAACTTGTTCCATGATTTTTCGCATCTCATCTTGAATGCGGGCAACCTCTTTTAGGCCAATACTGTGAATTTCGTCGGCAGTAAGGTCTGTGGTTGTATAATAATTGAGTCTAGATTGATAATATGCTTCACCATTTGGCAACTTCCATGCACCATCTTCATTGGTCGCGTTTTGCTCGTATGTTTTAAAGCTGGTAATTAGGTCAATATAAGCTGGTTGGACTGATTCCATTAGGGCAGATTTTGCTTCACTGAGAAGGCTATCCTTCTCCTCTTGCTCTAGAGAGAGTTTCTCTATTTTTGCTTTAATATCTGCAAAGAGTGGACTGTCAGCGCCGTCTGTAAATGGTGCGCCAGTGATGACATTTTGACTTGCAGATATTAATTTTGCATAGACAAATTTGGGTAATAATATCCCTTTTTCGGCTTGTGCTTGTGTTCTGGCGCTATATTGCCCCATATAACGTTTGGCTTGTTTTAGTCTGGAGATATAAGCCTTGGCATCTTCTAGGGTGTCAACGGAATGAAAGTTGACCATAAACGTGGGGAATTCCGTATGGGCGCCACTCATATGGTTAAATACATAGTCATGGTCATCAAATTGATGTGTTTTTTTAGAGATGTCAGCATCGTAATCAAATAGACGATATGAAATTTTGCCTTGTTCATCTAAGCGGTCGAAATTGAACTCTTTTTTCATTTCGTCACGCCAATGTTGCCCAATTGTATATTCTTCATCAATGGCAGCTTGAGAGACATCGTCTACTTTATCCTGTGCGCCTTTCATACCTAAGTATGTTTGAGTGAGAGGAGAGCTAGCCAGTTGATCTTGGTAACGGGCCGCAAACCAATTGTTTATACGCGCTGTTTCTGATTGTACTTGTGCTTCTGTCCCAGAGGATGCATTGGTTTGGTCTTTTGAACATGCGCCAACAAATGAAAGTGTGCCCAAAAGAGTGCTACACAAAAGTAATTTAGCTAGGTTGCGCATAAGAGGTCTCGTTTAAGTATGAATGGTTGCAATAAGCATACAGTGACGTGGGAGAAAATAAAGTCTCAATAAGTTCCAAAAGGAGGAAAGAAAAACCAGTTTTCCTATATGCTTTGTGGCGCATTAACTGTTTTTGAGCATAAACTGCCTCATGGACAATATGATTCGTCAAGAAATGGACCTGAATAAGGGGAGCAATCGTCTAAAAAGCTATGCTTGGATGTTTCTTTTTATTTTTGGGATTGTTGTCAGTACTTCTACACTCGCTTGGCAAGGAAAAGAATGGGGGCTTCCAGTGTTTGTATTGCTTGTTGGGGTGGCAACCGTTTGTGTATTGGCCGTTCTGACGATCATTGTTGGTTTGGTAAGTAGAAAAAATGCAGACCCCGCTCCCAAGCGGCAATCTATAGCGGTTAACGCAAGTTTTTTAGCATCTAAGCTTCCAAGTATAATCCTTGAGGACGGACAAGTTAGCCTGGCCAATGATGCATATATGGATATGGCACGCGGCTTAAATGTTGAATTTGCAGACGGCGTACCGCCATCACTTGGTAAATTATTTGAAAGTGTCGATAAAGACGGCGCAGCAGCAATATATAGACTTCACCATGCGCCGGGGGATGGGCGTGAAAGCCAAGAGACAATCCGCATGCAAACCGATAACGGGGTGAGGGTCTTCAATATTTCTATCTCATCATTTGATAATGAACAGTTATGGACGATTTGCGATTGTTTTTCTGAAACAGCCAGCTCTCAACCTCTCTTTAGTGAAGCTCCAATTGGTTTGTTTTCAATGCAATCGGATGGAAAAATCCTCGCTATGAATGCCGTGTTGCGTGGGTGGCTCGGGTTTGAAGGCAAAGACTTTCCACAAAACATAGATGAGTTTATCGATAATCCTGAAAGTATCATGGAGAGCACGAAAGTACCGGGGCAAGTTGTTCGGTCAGATACGCAGCTTAAGACCCAAAAAGGAGTGTTGTCTCCCACTGTAATGAGCGGAAGTTGGCATGAAGACGGAACCGGGGAGGTATATGCAAGTGTCGCATTGTACGGGCATTCCGGCCTAAGCATTGCGCCAGATACTCCGAATGTTTCGACTAAAGGGTCTGCTGTCGAGACAAACCTGAATGCAGACGTGTTTGGTGATGCACCATTTGGTGTGTTTAGGCTCGATAATAGCGATTTATTAATTGCAAAGGTCATTGGCGGAAACGCTGCCTTTGCCAATATGGTCGGCGAGAGTATTGTTGCAAAAGAAAAAAATCCGGTTTTATTTACCTCCCTTTTCGTGCCCTCTGAAAAAACTACGGAATTTTTGCAATTGGGTATTACCAGTGAAGACAGGCCCGTCGACTTACAATTGGCAAGTGCTAAAAATTGTCAAGTAAATGTGTATTTTTCCAAGAGTGGTGATGGTAACCACATTGCCTATATGGTGGATGTTTCCAACCGTAAAATACTCGAAGATCAGTTGATGCAATCCCAAAAAATGCAGGCAATCGGCCAACTTGCAGGCGGAATTGCTCATGATTTCAATAACTTGCTTACTGTTATTCGTTTAAATACAGATGAGTTGCTTGGGCGGCACCCAATTGGTGATCCGTCATATCCTGAGCTGAGGGAAATAAATCAAACAGTTGCTCGTTCTGCTGATTTGGTTGGTAATCTTTTAGCCTTTTCGCGCAAACAAACGAGGCGAGTTGAAACGCTTGATGTTACAGATACACTTTCTGATATCTCTGTAATGCTCAAGCGGGTGATGGTCGAGAGGATTGCACTTGATGTGGTACATGGGCGTAACCTGCCGCCGATTCTCGTTGATAGAAGTCAGTTTATTAGCATATTTATGAACCTGTGTGTTAATGCAAGAGACGCAATGGTTGAGACAGGAAAGCCTGGTACGATTACCTTGAAATCATTTAAGGCAAGTGCTGATGATTACGCCAAGGATGATGTACCCCCACCAAAGGACGGTGAATTTGTTGTCATTCAGGTTACAGATACCGGTACTGGTATGAGTGCTGAAATGCAAAAGAAAATATTTGAACCATTCTTCACAACAAAGGAACAGGGCAAAGGTACAGGCCTTGGTTTGGCAACAGTTTACGGCATCGTTGAACAATCCGGCGGCCATTTAAGGGTGGAAAGTACAATTGGCGTCGGGACTACGTTTAAGGTGTATATTCCCACCGGTGCTAAAGAGGCGTTAGATAAAGCAACCGTAAGTTCGACGCCCAAAACTGTTAAACCCGCCAATTTATCAGGGCAGGGGAAAATTCTCTTTGTTGAGGATGAAGACGCCGTGCGCGCTATTGCGGCTAAGACACTGCGTAAGCGTGGATATACAGTGATCGAAGCCTGCGATGGTGAAGAAGCTTTTGAAATCCTTGAAGAAGGCAATGACCGTTTTGATTTGATGATTTCTGACGTTGTTATGCCTGGTATGGATGGTCCAACTTTGCTTAAACAAGGGCGAAAAATGCTTGGTGATGCTCAAATCGTATTTATATCTGGTTATGCAAAGGAAGAATTTTCTGAGTTGTTGGCAGATGAACCAGACGTGACCTTTTTACCTAAACCATTTACTCTGGCGCAATTGGCTGAAAAAGTAAAATCCGTGATCGGTGAGGCAAATTGATCACACCTTGGCGCGTCGTAAAAGATTGTGTGTTGTTACACATATCGCTTGTTCCTAAATCATCTGTTGATCTTGTTGAAGGAATTATTGAGGGGCCAACGGGGTGTGTGCTGCGGGTAAAAGTTCGTGCCTTGCCTGATAAAGGTAAGGCGAATCAAGCCGTTTTGCATCTGCTTTCGAAGTGGTTGAAAATTCCAAAATCCTCTTTTGAGCTTACTTCTGGAGCACGCTCAAAGCTCAAAACCATCAAAATATCAGGTGATTTGCAAGAAATATTAAAAAAACTTGAAACTGCCTTAAAGCTAGGTCTAGGGTGATTTAAATACACTATAATGTATTCAAATGAACATTAAAATGTTCCTTTTTCGTTCTTTTTACTTGCGCGTAGAGAACAAACGGGGTACACGATGTTCAGGCAGTCCAATTTTGAGCAGATATTGCAACAAAACCGAAGCCGTGATTTTATTGACAACCGAGGGGCTCCGGTTGTTATGATAAAAGGAGCCGATTATGGCCAGAAATAGAACACCCCTTACTGTTGTCGGTAAAGTTAAAGACGCAAATAAAGAAGCCGCCTTGGAGGCCGCCCTTGGCCAAATTGATAGAGCGTTTGGTAAAGGCTCTGTTATGAAGCTTGGTGCTAAAGAAAGCATGGACATTGAAGCCATTTCGACGGGTTCAATCGGTTTAGATGTTGCTCTGGGAATAGGTGGTTTGCCACAAGGGCGCGTGATCGAAATTTATGGCCCGGAAAGTTCCGGTAAAACTACATTGGCATTGCACGTGATTGCAGAGGCACAAAAAGCTGGTGGTGTGGCGGCGTTCGTTGATGCTGAGCATGCATTAGACCCTGTGTACGCTGCAAAGCTTGGTGTGGATGTGAATGAGTTGTTGATTTCCCAACCTGATACGGGGGAACAGGCGCTTGAAATCACGGATACACTCGTGCGTTCTGGAGCAATTAGTGTTTTGGTTGTGGATTCAGTTGCCGCTTTAACCCCACGAGCAGAGCTTGAGGGTGATATGGGAGACAGTTTGCCAGGCCTGCAAGCCCGTCTCATGAGTCAAGCTTTACGTAAACTTACGGGCTCAATTTCAAAGTCAGGTTGCATGGTGATTTTCATTAATCAAATCCGTATGAAAATTGGTGTGATGTACGGCTCTCCTGAAACGACAACAGGCGGGAATGCACTTAAATTTTATTCATCTGTACGGCTTGATATTCGCCGGATTGGCGCGATTAAGTACCGTGACGAAGTTATCGGAAACCAGACACGGGTGAAGGTCGTTAAAAACAAAGTTGCACCACCATTCCGTCAGGTGGAGTTTGATATTATGTACGGCCAAGGTATCTCCAAAACTGGTGAAATTATTGATTTGGGTGTGCAGGCCGGCGTGGTAGAGAAGTCAGGTTCTTGGTATTCTTACAGTGATGAACGAATTGGTCAGGGGCGTGAAAATGTTCGTGCCTTTTTACTAGAGCATCCGGAAGTCGCAGATCGGATCGAAAGACAAATTCGGATGAATGAAGGCTTGATTGAAGAAGAGTTATTGGTTCCAGCGGATAATAAAGATGGGGATGCTACTCTAAAGGCCTAAATGCTCGAAAATAGTTGATAATATTGCAAATGGACGCTTGGCAGTGCTGGGCGTCCATTTTATATGTGGGATACGTTTTTGGGCGTTACTCATATATTGGATACAAAATGACGGCATTACGCGACATTCGCAAACAGTTTCTTGGCTTCTTTGAAGGCAATGATCATAAAGTAGTAAAATCAAGCCCACTTGTTCCGGATAATGACCCGACATTGCTATTTACCAATGCCGGCATGGTTCAATTTAAAAACTTGTTTACTGGCGCGGAAACGCCGCCATACCCTCGCGCTGTCAGCTCGCAAAAATGCGTACGGGCAGGGGGAAAACATAACGATTTAGACAATGTTGGTTACACAGCTCGCCATCACACTTTTTTTGAAATGCTTGGTAATTTCTCTTTTGGCGAATATTTTAAAGATGATGCCATCAAATTTGCTTGGGATTTGTTGACTAATGATTTTGGTTTGCCAAAAGATAAATTGCTCATCACGGTATATCATACGGATGAAGAAGCGCGTGCTATATGGAAAAAAGTAGCAGGCGTATCGGACAACCAAATTATCAGCATCGCTACATCAGATAATTTTTGGGCTATGGGTGATACAGGACCATGTGGCCCATGTTCCGAAATTTTTTATGATCATGGTGATAAAATTGCCGGAGGGCCGCCAGGATCCCCTGATGAAGATGGCGATCGGTTTATTGAAATTTGGAACCTTGTTTTTATGCAATACGAAAAATTTGCAGATGGTACGCAAACGGAACTCCCAAAACCGTCCATAGATACAGGGATGGGTCTAGAGCGGATTGCAGCTATTTTACAAGGGGTGCACAATAATTATGATGTTGATTTATTTAAAAACCTGATTGCCGCTAGTGTCGAAGAAACCAAAGTCAAAGCACAAGGTGAGGCTATGTTCTCCCACCGTGTGATTGCCGATCACCTACGGTCAGCTTCATTTTTGATTGCGGATGGTGTTAGCCCTTCCAAAGAGGGACGAGGCTATGTCTTACGGCGAATTATGCGCCGTGCCATGCGTCATGCGCATATATTGGGTACACCTGAGCCCCTAATGCACCGCTTGGTTCCTGCGCTTGTTACTGAAATGGGAGATGCCTTTGGTGAGTTGAAACGGGCGCAAGAAAACATAGAAACGACCATGCTTGAGGAGGAAGAACGGTTCCGTAGAACTTTGGGACGCGGCACCGCTTTACTTGATAGTGCGACAGCTGACTTAAAAGAAGGAGATACTTTGCCGGGAGATGTCGCGTTCAAACTCTATGACACCTATGGATTTCCTCTTGATCTCACGCAGGATGCTTTGCGTTCCAAAGGAATTGAAGTGGACGTCGACGGTTATGATAAGGCAATGAAAGTACAAAAAGATACGGCTCGAGCGCATTGGAGTGGATCTGGTGATGTTGGTTCCGATGCCATTTGGTTGGAGTTAAGAGAGAAGTATGGCGCTACCAAATTCACAGGTTATGAGAGTTTGTCTGGAACTGGCACCATATTGGCAATTGTCAAAGACGGTGAAGTAGTTACGTCAGCCCAGGAAGGAGGAAATATATCTTTTTTGACTAATGCAACACCATTTTACGCGGAAAGCGGTGGTCAAGCAGGTGATAAAGGCAGTGCTAGTTCTGGTGCAGGTACCACCGAAGTAACAGATGTGAAGAAAATGGCGGGTGATCTACATGTACATATTGGTACGATCACAAAGGGGCATATAGCTTCTGGTGAAGAAGTTTCCCTTAATGTTGATCCGCAGAACCGTCATACGACTATGAGTAATCATTCGGCGACACATTTGGTTCACGAAGCTTTACGCAGAGTATTGGGAACGCACGTCACACAAAAGGGGCAAATGGTCGACGGAGAACGTATCCGGTTTGACTTCTCTCATGGAAAAGGGGTTGCGGCAGAAGAAATTGCAACAATCGAGACTCAAGTCAATGCCGTAATTTTAGAAAATAGTGAAGCTTCTACAGAACTAATGGCTCCTGATGCGGCGATTGAGGCTGGGGCAATGGCATTGTTTGGAGAAAAATACGGAGATGAAGTTCGTGTGCTTTCCCTTGGTAACACCCCTGATGGAGAAGACCATCCATATTCTGTGGAGCTTTGTGGCGGTACGCACGTAAATCGTACCGGAGATATTGGCTTATTTAAAATCACATCTGAATCGGCTGTAGCCGCAGGCATTCGACGCATTGAAGCCGTAACGGGTGAGGCAGCTCGTCACTTTTTGGAAGAACAGGCTGGCTATGCAAAATCTGCTGCTGAGGCCATGAAAATAAAGTTGTCTGATGTCCCTACGCGTATTGTTTCACTTGCCAAAGAAAAACGTGAACTTGAAAAAGAAGTCTCAAAGCTCAAGAAGGAATTAGCTCTTGGCGGCGGTGGTGGGACTTCAACGGTGGAAGAAATCGGCGGTATTAAATTTATGGGTCGGGTCTTACAAGGTGTGAGTGGTAAAGAACTACGAACCATGATTGAAGAACAAAAACAAAAAATAGGATCTGGAATAATCGCGTTCGTAGCTGTCGATGATGGTAAAGTGGCTGTTGCGGTTGGCGTGACTTCTGATCTCACCAAAGATTATAACGCGGCTGTATTGGTGAATTTAGGCGCAGAAAAAGTTGGTGGCCGTGGGGGCGGGCGTCCTGACATGGCCCAAGCTGGAGGCAGTAAAGTCGAGCATGCAAATGATGCTTTAGCGGCTATTAAAGACGGATTATCAACCTAGGCTAAGTAATTTTGACATAGGTTGGTTGATTATTTAAAGTTACAAACCTTTGTGGAGACAATAAGATGAGTGAAACAATTAAAATCAACTATATTGAGCTCCCTGTTACTGATTTGACGATGAGTAAAGAGTTTTATGCCAATGCGTTTGGATGGAGTTATGTTGATTATGGGCCGACATATTCGGCGTTCAATGGGGCAGGCGTAGACGGAGGGTTGGATGGTGCATCTGATCGAAAGCCCGGTAAGAATGGTGCATTAGTCGTTCTATATGCTAAAGTTATTGAATTAGCTCAAAAAGATGTTGAGGCGGCTGGTGGTGAAATAACAATCCCTATTTTTTCGTTTCCGGGGGGGCGTCGTTTTCATTTTACCGACCCAAGTGGCAATGAACTGGCTGTGTGGTCTGAATCCAAATAACACAGTTCTATTGGTTTTGTTTACTTAATTCGTCAAGGAGGGAATCGGCGATGTTCTCCGGCTTGGTAGAAACGTATTCGATTACCTGATGGATCCAAGATGTCAGTCTCTCGCCATAAATATCTTTGGGTTGTTGGCGGGGCTATGGGAAGAAGTTCAAGCTCTTGAATATAGCAATCTAAATCATCAACTTCAAAATAAAGTAATGGCCCGTCTTCAGTAGGAGACCAATCGCTTTCCACCCTATGCAGGGATAGGGTTGCTGAATCCCCAAAACTTGTTTCAGGAAACTCTAGCCGGCAATAGCGTGGTACGGAATTAACGATTAACCTGAGTCCTAATTTTTCATAGAACTTTATAGAAGCGGTCATGTCGACCGCTCCTATCGTTACTTGATTTAGCCTAAGGTTTTGATGCGAAGGTTTTACGACATCGCCCGTTCAAAGTTTTCTGCAATGGCTTCCAAATAACCCGTCGTGGAGAGCCATCCCTGTTTATCACCTACGAGAAGGGCCAAGTCTTTAGTCATTTGACCATTTTCGATGGTTGCAATGGTGGTGCGCTCTAGACCTTCTGCAAAGTCAACAAGGGCTTGGTTGTCATCAAGACGGCCCCGATGAGCCAATCCTCGTGTCCATGCAAAGATAGAAGCTGTTGAGTTGGTTGATGTAGACTGACCATTTTGGTGGTTGCGATAGTGGCGTGTTACAGT
>JAJRSG010000055.1 GCA_024278915.1 Alphaproteobacteria bacterium | reverse complement strand
CAACAATCACCACCGCCATTACAACACCCCTTTGGTTGAAGGTATCGTGTTGCCTTCGCGTTTAAATGCAGGCTTTAAAGCTCGCCCCAAACCCTTGAAACAAGCTTCAATCATATGGTGCGTGTTTTTACCTTCTACATTAATTTGGATTGCCGCGCCTAAAGTTTGGGACAAGCTTTCGAAAAAATGAGGACACATTTCGGCAGGAAAATCACCCGCATGGTCAGTGGGGAATTTCCCCTTAAAAACCATTGCGGCTCGTCCAGAGAGGTCGATGGCGATATTGGCTTGCGTTTCGTCCATAGCAATAACAAAGCCAAACCTGCCGATTCCAAGTTTGCTGCCAAGAGCATTTTTTATGGCTATTCCAAGGGTGAGAGCGCAATCTTCTATGGTGTGGTGTGCATCGATATGAGTGTCACCTTCACAAGTTAACACCAAGCCAAATTCGCCGTGCTTGGCAAGGGCTTCGAGCATGTGGTCGTAAAATCCATTGCCAGTATTAATGGCTGTATCGTTAGAATTATCAAGATTTATGCGGACCGATATATTGGTCTCTTTAGTCGCTCGGTGAGCTTCGCCAATTCGTATTGATTTGGTTGGTGTGGTTGGTACGCCAAAAGCAGCGAGGGCAATCTCGTTCTCGGTCGGAGAGCCGATGCTAATTCGTAATTTATGAGGCATTGCCTCTCTAAAATCTCGAATTTTGACATTATATTTTTTTAGCTCCTGCAACAGTGTTTCCGTATTTATTGTATCTAACAGCAAGAAATTTGCTTGGGACGGGTAAACTGTTTTGACATAGGGGGATTTTTGAAGAGCTTCTTGTAGGCGCTCTCGTTCTGATACCCATAACGATATCCTTTGGGCGTGAACCGGCATGGCGGCTGGGGTGAGAGCGTTTAAGATTGCTTTTTCTACCGGGCGGGGAATTGGATATGGAGGCAAAACCTTAAGCATAAGGTCAATAATGCGGGGGTCTGCGATAGCAACACCTGCTCTTACCCCAGCAAGGGAATAAGCTTTGGAAAGTGTTCGTAAAACAATCAGGTTTGCGCATGTTTTTTGCATGCTAATAAAACTTTCTTGATCAGAAAATTCTGCATAAGCTTCATCAATAACGATTAATGTTTGTGGAAAACTTTTACATAAATTGATAACAATTTCAGGTTCGATTACACCGCCTGTTGGATTGTTGGCGGAACATAAGAACACAATTTTTAAGGTCGCGTCATGATTGGACAAGGCCGTATGAATACGTTTTTGGTTGTAGGAATAATCTGTGTTTAACGGTGCTTCAATCACGCCAGCGCCTTGTATATGTGCACAGCTCGCGTAATAGCCAAATGTAGGCGGGCATATTAAAATGTTATCTTGCCCCGCTTCGCAAAACGTGCGCAGTAAAATTTCAATGGCTTCATCAGCGCCACGCCCGACCATTAATTTTTCTGGTTCGGTATTGTAAATGTCTGCTAGGCGCGCCCGTAAATTTGATGGTTGTTGTTCAGGGTAGCGGTTGAATTCTTCAGTACCAGTTACAGGTGGCGGTGCCCAAGGACTTTCATTGGCATCTAAGTGCAAAGCTTGCGTTGCTCCGCCGCGGGCCGCGTAGGGATGTAAGTCAATGATTGCTTTGCGGGCAATATTTTGTGGCCATGCTAGCGTCATGACAAATCCTCGCTTGCAAGCCGAATCGTGACGGCACGACGGTGGGCTTCCAGCCCCTCCATTTGTGCCAACTTTTCAACGGTGGGGCCAAGAGATTGTAGGCCTTGCCTGGTTAGGCTTTGTATGCTGATAAATTTCATAAAACTTTCCAAAACCACACCGCTATATGCTTTGGCGGCACCGTAAGTTGGCAGTGTATGGTTTGTGCCACTGGCATAATCTCCTACGGATTCAGGTGTCCATGGGCCAAGGAATATAGATCCAGCATTATTTATTTTGGGAAGTAAATCTTCAGGTGATGCCATCTGGATAATCAGGTGCTCAGGTGCGTATTCATTGACAATTTGAACCATGGTGCTTTGCTTTTCTGTAATTATGATTTTGCTGTTCTCTAAAGCTTTGCTTGCAATATTTTTCCGCGGTAAATCAGCAAGTTGTTGTGATATTGCGCCGGAAATTTTGTTGGCAAAGACTTCCGAGGTACAAATACAAAGAACTTGAGCTAGAGGGTCGTGCTCGGCTTGGGCAAGCATGTCAGCGGCAACAAATGTTGGGTTCGCTGTTTCGTCTGCCAGCACCATAACTTCACTTGGGCCGGCAGGAAGGTCAATGGCTGGCCCGCCAATTTCTGCAGAGACTTGGGCTTTTGCAGCGCTGACATAAGCATTACCAGGGCCAAAAATTTTTACTGTTTTTGGAACTGTTTCGGTTCCATAGGCAAGAGCTGCAATTGCTTGCGCACCGCCAATACAATAGATTTCTTTTATACCGCACAGATATGCACAGGCAAGGAGAGACGAGGCAATTTTTCCATCAGATTGGGGTGGTGTCGTAATAATAATTTTATTTACGCCAGCGAGCTGCGCCGGAACCGCTAACATTAACAAAGTAGATACCAAGGGAGCCGTGCCGCCTGGCACATATAGGCCGACACTATCTAAAGGGCGTGGCTCACGACTACATACAATTCCCGGTGAAATGTTTACGCGAATCGGCTTGGGTATTTGGGGGGTATGGAATTTTTCAATATTGGCTTTAGCTGTTTTTATGGCTTCTTTTTCTGTATTTTCTAAACTAGCCCAAGCCTGCTCTAATTCGGAAATATGAACTTTCAAGCTTGGTAATTGCACGCCGTCAAATCTCTCTGTTAAGTCATAGAGGGCTTTGTCTCCT
>JAJRSG010000002.1 GCA_024278915.1 Alphaproteobacteria bacterium | reverse complement strand
CACCAGACATGGTTCGGTCTGGTGATTGTCAGCCCCCGGAGAAGATAGGGGTATGTCTTGTGCTCCGGATGCGGATCACTGGTTCGCGGCTTGCGGTATATGGCTTTAAGCCCCATCAGCCTCATCAGGCGGCGTACCCGGAACCTCACCGACAATGATACGGTCCGGTCGCAGTCTGAGCGTTGTGCGAATAAGGTCTTGCATTGTAACCTCCTTACCTCTGGTACGAAGAGCCACAAAGTCTGAAGCTGTGCATTGTAATTCCTGCGTATCTTCAATCATCACAATACGGTCGCCGCCTTCCGCGATTTCGCTGAGGAGCGCATTGGTCAGGGTGGTTTTACCGGACCCTGTTCCCCCACTGACCAGTATGTTTAGTTTAGTTTGTTTTGAATGGCAGATGTAAGATAGTCCGCGACAGATTGCGGCATGATATCCGCCGTCACATATTCTGCCAAACTGAATATTTGACTGGCTCTTTTGCGTATGGAGAAAGTTGGCCGCGCAACAATGGGCGGCAGCAACCCTGTAAACCGATAGAAACTACCGGGGAGCTCCGCCTCAATGATCGGTACTTTGCGGTGTGTTTCTTGGGCGGCTGAACCGGAGACCACAGATATGATCGTTTGAGCGCGGCGGAGTTCAATGATCATCCCTGTATCAACGCGGCCTGAATAGGTATCAATCCAAACCTTACCATCAGGGTTCAGAAGAACCTCAACAACATCAACGTCATTTAACAAGCCAATAATATCACTGCCCAGCTGCTGATCGAGTAGGTTGATTACATTTTGTTTGGTATTACTCATGAAATGATGTCCCCCAAATTGATGTATCGTTTTATGGTCGTCTTTTTTTATCTTTGGTTGGTTGGCTATAGTGCCAAACAACATTATGCATAGATCCAAAATGTCGTAAACACCTATAGGTTGGGGGATTGACAATATAATTCAATGATTGCAAATACTTAGAGATTCAATAATTGGAATTTATGAGTTAGAAACCAGATTTAATGGCTAAATCGCAAAGGCCAAACTTCTTTTCATCAATGGAAATAGCAAACCCTTTTAAAATAGTTCACAGCCTGTTGTCATTATAGAATTGATAGTCTATGAAAATAGTTCTGTATAAAATCCCAAACTTGAAAGGGAAAATAAAATGAACCTGCTGCCTGATTAGTTACCTTGTCAATTAGTAACATTTATGTTACCTCTATGATAGAAGTAAAAGAATATATCCGGCGGGAAGGCCATAGTCCTTTTGCCGATTGGCTTGATCGGCTTGATGTACAAGCGGCTCTCAAAGTGAATACATGTCTGACCCGTGTTAGTGTTGGACACACTTCCATGATGAAAAGTATCGGAGCAGGCGTTCATGAATGCCGGATAGATTGGGGGCCGGGATACCGTATTTATCTAGGCAAAGATGGGGACAAGCTGGTAATCTTGCTTGGAGGTGGCACCAAAAAACGCCAACAAAAGGATATAGAGACTGCAAAAGCATTGTGGCAGGACTATAAGAAACGAAAGAAAGAACAGTAAGCATGACCCTTACCCGTAATTTTAAAGAAACTATTCAGGCGAGAGCCATACAAGACCCTGAATTCCGGGCAGGCTTATTCCAAAAAAGCATTGATTCCATGCTAGCAGGTGATACCGAAACCGGAAGAATGCTCCTCCGCGATTATATCAATGCCACCATAGGCTTTGAGGAACTAGGCCGAGTTGCCGACAGATCACCAAAAAGCCTTATGCGCATGTTCAGTACCAAAGGAAATCCAACGGCTAATAATTTATTTGGTATCATCCATGTCTTACAGGAAAAAGAAGGGCTGCGGTTTGAAGTAAAAGCTTCCTGATTGAATGATGCAAGAAAATAGCCCCATCAAATACAAAACATAATATCAGTTTTTGTCATGAACTGCTTTCGCAGGAGCAATATTTTATTTGATTATTCCTACTGACTTCGCCATTTTTCAAAATTAAGCAAGTCGGCTTTATTTACTCATTATATTATGTTAATTTGATATTTCGGCTTCGGCTGATGAAAATCCTGTCGAGATCGGTCCCCCCAAACGATCAGGCGGGGTTTTCTAATATCTAAAACTTAGTTCTGTTCTCAATTGAGATGGCTTCCCCCGGATTGGTTAGAAGCTGAAAACGGCACTGTTAGATAGCGGGATTTTTGCTCTCTAATATTGATATGAAAGTAAGCGAAAAAATAATCTAGTCATTATAAGTTGACCAACATTGGTGATTATGCTATGCTTTCCTTGAAAAATAAGGAAAAATCCATGATGAAACTTGTTAATATTGCCGACTTAAAATCGCACCTGTCCGATGTGATCGCGAAAGTAAATGCCACAGGAAACCCTGTTGTTATTGGCAAGTATGGGAAACCCATTGCAAAACTCATTCCTTTTTCAGTTGAAGAAAAAACCAGAAATGTAGGCTTTGGCAAACATCTCGTCATGACGAATATTTCTGACCTGCAACATCAAGTAGATGAGCCTATCGATACTGAAACACTGGAAGGCTTTTATCAGTGAAATTGATTTTGGATAGCTGTGCATTTATCGACATAGCTATAAATGCCCCAACCCTCACCAAAGACGCTATAACTGCCTATCAAGATATGGATAATGATTTATTCCTCAGCGTGGCCTCCGTCTGGGAACTTGGACTTAAAAGATCACTGGGTAAATTGGATTTCGATATGGCGGGGGCTATCGACCTGCTTTCTCAAAATGGCATAACTATTCTTGATATTACGTTACCTGTAGTTCTTTTAGTGAATGAACTACCCTATCATCACAAAGATCCGTTTGATCGCATAATCATTGCTACTGCTAAAATTAATGATATAGGCGTCATGACTTCAGATACGATCTTTGAGACCTACGGATTAGATATAATCAACTCAAGAACGTGATAAGTGTACAAAGAAGAAGGCTTGGCAGTACGCAAGCGTAATGGTCGCAAACGGGCCATCGGTACCCGTGCGCCCATTGCGGTGCCCTCAAGAGTGAATGAACGCTGGTCGCTGGATTTGTCCCCTAAGATTAGTTGGGACAGCTTTATGGATGGCAGGCGCTTTCGTATGCTGTGTGTGGTTGACGATCACAGTCGTGAATGTTTGGCCCTTGTGGCTGACACCTCTATTGGTGGGCAGCGTTTGGCAAGGGAGCTGGATCAGGTCATCAGCGCACGGGGTAAACCCCATACGATAGTCAGCGATAATGGTACGGAAATGACCTCAAATATTATGTTAAAGTGGCAGGAAGACACAAAAATAAACTGGCATTATATAGCGCTGGGCAAACCCATGCAGAATGGCTTCATTGCAAGCTTTAATGGTAAATTACGTGATGAATGCCTGAATGAAACCTTGTTTGAAGATCTTCATCATGTGCCTCATATTCTGGCAGACTGGCGACATGTGAATAGCCCCGAGTTTCTTAGACAGCCTTGAGCTTCCATTTTTGTTGCCGTTCAAATTCGATTGGTGACAACATACCGTTATTACCATGCTTTCTTTTTGGATTGTAGAAAAACTCGATGTAATCAAATACATCCTGCCGAGCCTCTTTGCGGGTGGCGTAGGTTTTTCGCCTGATCCGTTCTCGTTTGAGGAGCTGGAAAAAGCTCTCCGCAACGGCATTGTCATAACAGTTACCTCTCCGGCTCATACTGGCTTCCAGGTTATTGGCTTTCAGGAACTTCTCCCACTCATAGCTGGTAAACTGGCTACCCTGGTCAGAGTGAATGATGACCTTTGATTTTGGTTGCCGTCGCCAAACTGCCATCAACAGTGCACTTAAAACCAAGTCCATCTGCATTCTGGACTGCCCATATATATTTTGGGACCAGCCAATGATCCGGCGGGAATACAGGTCGATAATGACCGCTAGAGTATCCGTGTTGATCAAGCATTAATTTTGGACCATTTTCTATTATCTCTCAAGAGGGCATTTGCGATTGTTATAAGCTTTCGCATGATGGCTGTAATGGCTACTTTGAATGGCTTTCCGTTGGTGATAAATTT
>JAJRSG010000054.1 GCA_024278915.1 Alphaproteobacteria bacterium | reverse complement strand
GGCACGGTTGGCGCTGTTGCACTTGATAAACGAGGCAATCTAGCCGCTGGAACCTCAACAGGCGGGTTAACAAACAAACGCTGGAACCGTATTGGCGACAGCCCTATTATCGGGGCGGGTACCTATGCTGACAATAAAAGTTGTGGCGTCTCCGCAACCGGGCACGGAGAATATTTTATTAGAGCAACTGTAGCACGCAGTATTTGCGCCATGGTCGAATATAGAGGGATTAGCCTCAATCAAGCTGCCAATGAAATCGTCAATGATCAATTAGAATTGATGGGTGGCCATGGCGGGATCATTGCGATTGATAAGGATGGTAACATTTCTATGACTTTTAATACGGCTGGTATGTATAGAGGTTTTGTCAAAGGCAACTCGACCCCGAAAGTGTTTATTTATAAGTAACGGGCTATTTACACCCTCATCAATTAACAGCGAGTTTCTCCTTTCGGGCAACCATGGTTAATGATGGTAAGGCAATCCCTCACCTTACGCTTTGTATCTATTATATTATCAAACAAAACATAAGGTGAGAGTTAGCTTTTCGCTTTGCCTATTTACAGAGACTGCTCACGAGCTCGGGCCAGTTTAACCGGCACAACGTTTGAAGGCGGGCAAGTGAGAGTTTTCTGATGCATCGCGTAAACGGGTCATAACGGCCTTAATATCTGCATAATTTTGAACAGCAGGAAGAACCGTGTCATCATAGAGTTTAATATTTGCAATCTCTGCATCTACACCAACTTGACAAAGCTCCGCCAAGGTCGCTGTTTGCACGATTGGATCTACAGTCGTTTCGTCGTCAGGCACAGGCTCATCATAAGTATTATAGAGTCCTAATACTGAATCTATGTGAGATTGCTCCGCCTTTTTAATGTTTACAAAAGGCCGAGTATCCGTACCAAAACGTTGTAAGACTGCGTCATATGTTGACCATGCCAACCGTTCATCGGCAAGTGACAATGCCATCACATCAACGACTTCTGCAGGCAATACTCCCCCTGCACCGCTTTGAAACGGGCCAAAATCAGAATTAAAGTAATTGGCATCAGGCGTAGTACCGATTAACTCATTTATCCATGTAGACAAATCAGCTTGCACCACATTCGTAGTAATATCCGTGCGATAAACAAGGTTTCCATTTAGGACAGAGCTCACTAGGCTATCTGCCGTAAAAGCAGGTGTATTAACACCACCAAATACAGCGTTATATTCAGTTTCAATGCTATCACTATAACTATCTGGGTTTGTATTAATTCGGTTCGCAGCATCAGCATAACGATTAAGTATAAGCTCGACGGCATTTCGTTTACCAGATGTATCAAGCGCTGCGGCGCGCATGTGTAAGCCGCTCAAAGGCATTTGCCCCACGGGAACACTTGGGAAATTTGGGACCGCATTAGGGCCGTTAAATATAGCTTGAAAATCGATCAAGTTATCCAAACTACTCCCATTAATAATTGAATCATTGACAATTTGTGTAGTAAACGGACTCGAAGTGCTCAAGGATTGGGCTACGTTAGTTTGCAATTGAATCAGTGCATCAGCCAAATTTGATTGGTAAGTCACAGTCATATCAACGTCAGGATCAACACTCTGACGTTTAGCCGCAGCACGGAAGATTATGTCAGTACTACCTGCGGTCGTCGTTGCCGCCGGCCCAGGAATACTAACGGTTTTTCCTTGCAGATCTGCAAATGAAGAAACGCTGGCGTCAGCAACTTGAAAATAACCGCGCCATGTAAAAGGAAACACCAGTGTCAAATCAGGAATAACAGATCTTAACTTTGCTCCTGTAAACGTCTCTACGAACAACCCATCGGCTTGCCCACTATCGAACAATGCTTGGGCTTGAGTTCCATCTTCAATCGGTAGAATGCTGATAGGCAAAAGATCATCCTCGGCCATCGCCAAGAGCAGTGGAAACACACCCGCTTTAGGCAAGACCGCCAGTGTGATTTCATCGACATTTGTTACATTAATTTGTACTGTATCTGTTACAACTGTATTTACACCATCGTTCGCCCTTAACTCAAATATCAAAATATCATCTGTTGTGATTGTAGGTGTTGCAAAGCTAGGCGATAAGGTATCGTCATCTTCTAAATTTACTGTCGTCCCGCTTGTTTGCACCCATTCAAATGTAGGCGTACTGTCCGCATCGCTTATCGCACCATTCAATACCACATTTTTGGTCTCAAAAACAGTTTGGTCTGTGCCCGCATAAACCGTTGGGATTGCATTGACAGGCGGTGGAGGAGAGGTTGGGGGCGTGGTCCCTCCACCGCCTGAACAAGCTGTCAGCAATGAAGTCATCGCGACGCTTGATAGTAAGAATACTGTTTTTGCAAATGAGTTATTAATTGTTACATCCATTTTGTACCTCCAACTTTCATTTGAGGTCTTTTATAATTGGCGTAACTGAAAAGGCCCTGAAGCGAAGCTGAAAGGAAACTGAAAACTTATTTCATTTAGGTTTCAGTTTGCATGTGATAGAACAAGCAAATGACACTTATGCTCGGAGGCGAATATTCGCATTTTATTGGTAGAAGATGATGAAGACTTGGCTGGACGTATTAGTCGTTCTCTTTTGCAGTCCGGCTTTGTTGTTGAGCGGGCAGCCAACGGTGACGACGGTTATGAGCTAGGTTTACAAGGCAACATTGACGCAACGATTTTAGATTTAGGTCTACCCGGAATGTCGGGCCTTGATGTTCTTCAGTCATGGCGCAACAAAGGAATAACCATGCCGGTTTTGATCTTAACTGCGCGAAGTGGTTGGGCGGAAAAAGTTGAAGGACTGAACAAAGGTGCCGATGATTACATGGCAAAACCATTTCATACTCCCGAACTTGTAGCAAGAATTCGAGCCTTGATCCGGCGCTCAGCGGGCGTAAATGAAAGCACGCTCATACATGATGACATCTCTTTGGATACTGTTACAAGCGAGGCACGTTTAGGGTCAGAACTACTAGAACTTACGGCATTTGAGTATAGGATGTTGAAATATTTCTTGCACCGCATCGGGCATATTGTTTCCCAAACAGAATTGATTGAACATCTTTACCCGATCAATGAAACTCGTGGATCCAATACTGTTGAGGTGTATATTGGTCGTCTGCGCAAAAAGATTGGAAGTGATAAAATCAAGACGGTACGCGGCCTCGGATACAGGTTTGGCTAGTGACTTTTTTTTCAAAAATGTCATTGCGGAAACGGCTGATCTCAGCTTCAATTTTATGGGTAACACTGGGCTCTTTGCTTGGATATTGGTTGCTCGCATCCGTTTTCCACAACCATGTATCAAAACAATTTTATGAAGAGCTTGTCCAGCATGTTGATGAACTGGAAAACATTACCAACATTGACAATAAGGGAAACTTATCTCTGGTAAGCAAGTTCAGTGATGAAAAATATGATGCACTAGATTCAGGCTATTATTGGGAGGTCAGAACCACGGACTCAACCATGCTCAGCCCGTCCCTTCATGGAGAAAGTTTGCAGCTTGGTAACGAACCATTTAACCACGAAATAGCGCTTCACAACCATAAGCTAGCAGGGCCAACAGGCCCCTTAATTATCATTGAAAAATCCACTCATTCGTCCCCTCTTAACAATATTCCAAAGCGGATTATTGTTGCCGTAGACAGCAAGCATCTTGACGAAATGATTGGCGACTTCAATGCAATTTTAGCATGGGCATTTGTCGCATTAGCCATCGCCATGATGTTAGCTGCCGCCTTGCTCACAAGCTTTGCACTTCAGCCTTTCAAGCGCCTTTCCCTTGGTTTTAAAAATGTTCGCTCTGGTCGAACAAAGAAACTCGAAGGCCAATATCCGAAAGAAGTCACCCCACTGGTTCATGAACTTAATACACTCATACAAACAAGTGATGATATGCTTAAACGAGCGCGAGCGCAGGCCGGAAATTTAGCCCATGGTTTGAAGGGATCTTTAGCAATTGTCACGGATGAAGGATATAAGCTTGAAGACGAAGGACATGAACAGTCTTCAAAAGCAATCATCAAACAATGTACGATTATGCAAAGGCATATTGACCACCATATTGCGCGGGCGCGCGCATCTGCTGCTGCACAAATGCCTGGCACATTATCAAGTGTAGAGAATGTCTTATTACCAATCGTCAACGCGATGAAACAGCTACATAGAGACAAAAACATTGATATCATTGTTGATATTCGCACCCATAAATCGGTTGCGGTTGACGAAATTGACTTAAGTGAAATATTTGGAAACATCCTCGATAATGCTTATAAAGTCGCCAAAAGCCATATTACGATTATTGTTCGTGACATTGATGAAAATCAAATTTCTATTCTGCTTGATGATGACGGCCCTGGCTTACCCCCTGAAGCTCATGATGTGGTTTTTGATATCGGCATTCGCTGGGACGAAACATCCCCAGGAGGCGGGCTTGGCCTAGCCATTGTTCGCGAACTCGTCCACCTGTATGGCGGCAATTGCCGTCTCGACAAATCTCCTAAAAACGGTTTGCGAATTGAAATATTTTTACCAGCCGTGCACGAATAAGACCTGCTCAAGCATAACATTACACATAATTTATATAAATTTCAGATTGTTTTCAGCTTGAAATTCTATGGTGTGTGAAATTAATGATGGAGCATATAATGAATACTTATTTTGGAAAAGCACTCGCCCTTTCTGGCGCAATTCTATTTGGGACATTCTTCAATGCCACGGCTCAGACGTCGGAAACAACGTCGAAAAACATGCTTAGCCTACAGGCTCACCAAGCTGTGTTAGCGGCACTTGATGATGAATATAAAGCCCAAAGCTTATATAAATCTGTAATGGAATATCATGGGGATATTCGCCCTTTTTCTAACATCATCAATGCCGAACGTCATCATTCTGACATGCTTGTCGACATTCTCAAGCAATACGGTAGACCCGTGCCTGCAAACCCATATGAGAATGGTATTAAGCCTGCGCTTAAAGCACCTTCGACAGTATTACAGGCATGTTCAATTGGCGTAAGCGCAGAGATCGAAAACATTGCACTCTATGACGAACAGCTTTTACCTGCAGTCATGGACTATCCTGAGATTACATCTGTGATGGTTCGCTTGCGTAATGCCTCCCAAGATCGGCATCTTCCTGCATTTCAGCGATGCGTTAATAATGGTGGAAAAATGGGACGTGGCGGCAACGGGAGGGGTCATGGCAATGGCAG
>JAJRSG010000053.1 GCA_024278915.1 Alphaproteobacteria bacterium | reverse complement strand
GTCGACTGGTTCAATAATCGTCGCCTGCTTGAGCCCATCGGATACATCCCACCAGCAGAAGCAGAAGAGAGGTACTATGCAAAACTAAACACATTAGATATGGTCGCATGACATGAAGTAATCAGCCTCCGGAAAACTGGGGGCGGTTCATATCCCTGTTTCTAGGTCACACATTTCTATTATCGATTGGGCCTCGAACCGATATGCTGGATTTATTGTCACCACAACGCGTTCGAACAGATCGTAAAGCTCATCTTGGTCTGAATACTTGTATTTTGCCAAGATGCTGGCGATCAAAGGATGCCGAACGCGCCAGCCGTAGATTCCATCTTTTGTGCTTACCGTATATTCTTCTATGATACCTTCGAGATCATCCAAAACCCTAGAAACGTTTTCGGCTTCCAGCCCCGTTAAGCGCCGCACTAACTCTCGATGAACTTTTGTTCCAATCGACTGCATTCCGGCTACAAGCTTATAAATGTCTTGCATATCGGAATGTAGGGAGGCAAATTCTTCAAGAATGATTGTATCAATACCCTGAAATGCAAATATATTTTTCATACAGACGAACATGTCAGAGTCGCAGCGTTCTTTTAGTCGTTCAAAGCGTTGGAGGCGGGCAAAGCCCAAGAATTTGTCTTCAATCAGCTTTCGAATGTCTTTGTTAGCGTCCAATAAGTCGAGGAGGCCATTCAACTCGGATATCGAAAGTCGCGAAAGCTCATACTCTTTACTATTCTTAAAGAGCTCTGATGATTTTAGACGTGGATTCCAGTGTGGTCGGGAGGAGACAAAAATCAGGCGAAGGGACCATTGTTTTTTAGCCGATAGTATTTCCACCAAACGGTTGATTTGCCTCAGAAAAAGATGTGCTTCATCAATAAAAAGTACGCCCGTTTCCTTTCGCTTGGTCAATTCATCATCAACCTTGTTCCAACTGTCCACCTCGAATGCGAAGTCATTCTTGTGTTCCCAGCACTCCATTCCACGAGATGTAATTCGTGAGAGAGCCTTACGGACCGCTGTGGTTTTCCCCACACCAGCAACCCCAAGAATTACAGATATTGGCATATCCACCTCAGAGGTATGCTGCGCCTCTAGGTGATCTGTGATTTCGCGATCAAAAGTCCAGCCTCGTGCGATATCTGCGTAGCTTGCAGGTCGACCGCTGAACATTCTCTCAAGCTGCCCGTTCTGGTTGGTCAGTTCAGTTGTGACAGTCATTGTTGCAGGCTCAAGAATTGGGCTAGAACCGAGCACATCTGTTGTGATGGATAGTACTAATTGTTCCGCAGGGGCAGCTCGCAGTAATGCACTGAAAAGCTCATCAATGCCTCCAAAACACACTTGGAGTCCGCGAGCCTGGAACACGGTTGCAAGATCATCGTTGCGGGTAAACGCCAATATATAGATCTTACCGGGTGCGCCGGAAGTAGTTTTTAACCTTTGCGCCTCATCCACTAAGGATCTTAAATCTGGATCGATAAGAGATTGGCCCACGATTAGTACAGATTTTGAGAACATCATGTCCTTTAATCGTGCATAAAGAGCTTCTCGATAATCAGTGACTTGATCGTAGTCAGTGCTTGTAACAATAAGGCGCGAGTTCGAACCATTACATACATCTTTTTCTATCGTACCGTGAAATTTGAAAAGATTTTGCTCGGAGGTGTGTCCAGATCCGTGAAAGTCGTGGTTTGATGAAAAGACGCTTAGCGATTTATTGCATCTCTTAAAAGCCTTCTCAATAAGATCATCATAGTTTGTTGAAAAAATGCCTGCCCAGTCGAAAATTGGTAAAGAAAGCAGTCCGCCAGTCGGTTGTAGGTTTTTAATTCTCTTTCTTATGAAGGAGACCAAGCTGTAGCGATTTGTTCGATCTTCAACAATAGTGGCCAAGTCTGCCAGCCCAAAAACTTCATAACCATCTATTGAGAAATGCGCACCCAATTCATCTCTGAGTTCGTTACCGGTAGGTGCTCCAGATGGGATTGAAACGCCTGCACCTAGCACCAAGACTGTCTCCTCTGGCGTAATTTGTCGGGCCAAAATCGTTAGGTCAATCGCCATTTTAGAAATCCATTTCAAATAGGTAGAGCAATATACTTTTTTAACCGTTGCCGTTTCTAATTGCAATTAAAAGTAGATGAAGTTTGCCCATGTAGGTCACAATAGAAATCTAACCTTCTTGCTGCATTGCACCTTTAAGCCTCACCACCAAAGGCAGGTTAGGGCCGAAACTACATATAGCTTTCCCATTGCTATACCTCTCCCCCCATGCAACTTTGCTTGCAACCGCATTCAACTGTACAATGAGATTATGACTGAAGCACAAAAACAGCGCCTTGAGCAGCAACTTTGGAACATCGCGAACGAGCTTCGCGGGAAGATGGGGGCGGATGAGTTTCGGGATTATATCTTGGGCTTCATTTTCTACAAATACCTGTCGGAAAAGCAGCATATCTTT
>JAJRSG010000052.1 GCA_024278915.1 Alphaproteobacteria bacterium | reverse complement strand
TCATCACCAAAGTAACCGCGAGATAAATCATCTGTGAATTTCGCTGTCATGTGGAAAGTTGGCAGGGTGATAAGGTTATGGAACACACCTGCTTTAGCCGCAATGTCAGACTGGAATGAACGTAAACGGTTGTCCGTTTCCTGACCAAGTTCCGTATCGTCATATTTGGCAGACATAAGGGACAAGCCTTCTGGGTATTCATCTTCTGTGATTTTCCCCGATGCAATCCAGTCGCGGCGAACTTGGCCACGTAGATTAAGTGTCCAGTTAAATGACGGAGAATTGTTATAGGTTAGTTTGGCATTTGGCACGACTTCGCGGATTGCGTCTACCATGCCGCCGATAACGGATACATCTGGTGTCGCTGTCTCGATCCATAAAAGATCGGCACCGCCATCGGTGAGGCTGGAAATACAGTCTTCAATAACACGTTGCCTGCCTGTATCTGCTTGGAATTTGTATAGGCCATTCGGGAGCCGTACAGGTTTAACCAATTTGCCTCCAAGTTGAATGGCAACATCACCTTCGCCGAGAGGGTTTAGCTCTGTCACTTCACTTGTTTCTAACCATTTCGTGTATTCAGAAGCTAAATCACCAGGTGCTTGCGAAACAGGAATTTTTTGGGTAAGGCCAGCACCAAGGCTGTCTGTACGAGCAACAATTACGCCATCTTCTACGCCCATTTCTTCAAATGCCATCCGTACGGCACGAAGTTTTTCAACAAAGTCTTCGCGTGGAACGGTGACTTTACCGTCTTGGTGCCCGCACTGTTTGGCGTCTGAAACCTGATTTTCGATCTGGATGCAACAAGCACCAGCTTCAATCATCTTTTTAGATAGTAAATATGTAGCGTGGACATTACCAAAACCAGCATCAATATCGGCAATAATTGGGACAACATTACTTTCAAATCCGTCAATGGCAGCGATGGCAGCTTTTCTGTCTTCGTCTGTATCGGCTGATTTTAGTGTTGCGAATAAATCATTGATTTCCACTTCATCTGCTTGGCGCAAAGACGCATAAATTTCAGCAATCAAATCAGGCACAGAAGTTTTTTCGTGCATGCTTTGGTCTGGCAAATGCCCAAATTGATTGCGCAGGCCAGCGACCATCCAACCAGATAAATAAACATATACACCTTCGGTCGTGCCTTTGTTGCGTTTAACAGATTTGATCATTTGCTGTGCATGAAAGCCGGACCAGCATCCAAGGCTTTGGGTGAATTTAGAGCTATCTTTATCGTAAATCGCCATATCTTTGCGCATGATAGTTGCCATGTTTTTCGCAATGTCTAAGTGGGTTTTATAGGTGTTTTGCATGCGCAGTTGCACCAAATCATCAATTGTGATGCCACCAGGGGCGACGCCATCAGGATAGCGGCTAAGTAATTGATCTTTTGTTTCTTGGTAGGATAAACGATTGGTCATAATAAGTTCCTTTGTAGTCTTTAGGATAGTTTTAAAAGTTGTTGGTAAGCGGGTAGAGTGAGGAAATCGACGAAGTCAACTGACGTTGCCGTTTTCTTGAAAATCTCGGCGGCAAGGTCATATTGACCTTTTCTGTATTGGCTGGCTGTCATCTCATCTTCGAGTTTTTCGATTTCTTCAGCGAAAATTTGATCAAATAAAGTAGAGGTAAGCTTGGTTTTACTGCCGTCTTCAAGCTCAACCTTGGCACCGTGACGGATCCATTGCCAAATTTGTGAACGAGAAATCTCTGCGGTGGCAGCGTCTTCCATCAAGTTGTGGATAGGGACGGCACCGCGGCCTGTAAGCCACGCGGCAATATAGATAATGCCAACGGAAATATTTGTTCGCACACCTGCTTCTGTAATATTGCCTTTATGAGGGCTAAGCAGTGAGCTTTCGGGCACATGTGGGTTAACCTGTTTGCGCAAAATTTGGTGCGGTAGGGGCATGTGTTCGTCAAATACTTCCATTGCAACCGGAACTAGGGCTGGATGAGCGACCCATGTTCCGTCATGACCGGCAAGGACTTCGCGTTCTTTGTCCGCGCGTACTTTAGCAAAAGCGATGGCATTGGCTTCTTCATCATTTTTAACTGGAATTTGTGCGGCCATTCCCCCCATAGCATGGGCGCGGCGACGGTGGCAGGTTTCGATGAGTTTAAGGCTATAAGCTCGTAAAAATGCCTTATCCATCCCCACTTCTGCACGGTCAGGCAGGACGAAATCCTTGTGGTTGCGCAGGGTTTTAATATAGCTGAAAATATAATCCCAACGGCCACAGTTTAGGCCCGTAATATGGGAGCGAAGTTCATATAAAATTTCGTCCATTTCAAATGCGGCAGGAAGGGTCTCGATCAGGACGGTTGATTTGATTGTACCGTGTGGAATACCGACAAAGGTTTGCGCAAAATTAAATACATCATTCCATAAGCGAGCTTCAAGATGGCTTTCCAGTTTCGGAATATAATAAAACGGGCCGGTTTCTTTTTCGGCCAATTCCGTACCGTTATGGAAAATGTGTAGGCCAAAATCAAACAGGCTGGCAGACATGGGGCGTCCGTCAACAGTGACATTGGCTTCTGTCAAATGCCACCCACGAGGACGGACCAGCATTGTCGCTGTTTTGTCATTGAGGGTGTAATCCTTCCCTTTTGCCTCATCATGCAAAGACAAATTGCCATGGGCATAATCATACATGTTGATTTGGCCCTGTATCATATTGTCAAAGCTTGGGGCAGAGGCATCTTCAAAATCAGCCATGAACATTTTTGCGCCGCTGTTAAGCGCATTGATCATCATTTTACGGTCTACTGGGCCGGTAAGTTCGACCCGACGGTCACGTAAGGCGGCCGGGATCGGGTCAACTTCCCACATGCCAGAACGGATGTGTGCCGTTTCAGGTAGAAAAGTCGGGAATTCACCGTAATCAAAGCGGTCTTGGCGATCTTCGCGGTCTTCTAGCAAATTTCTGCGTTGACGTCCAAAGCGGCGCTCAAGATCGGCTAGAAACAATAGGGCGTCTGGCGTAAGAATATCCGCATAGCCGGGTTTTAGCTCGCCAACAACTTTGGCTAACACTCTGTGCCTTGGTAGAGTTTGTTTTCCAGTATCGGTCATAATGGCTCCTTGCGATTGAATTGATTCCATATGTAGAGGAATTTGTGTGCTCAATCCAGAAACTACGGGTACAAAAGTATGTATTGTAAAAATAAACTTGTAAAATTGTAAAAATTGTAAATAATATGGGCATGACAAATCAAGCGAACAGATTGAATGAAAAATTGCTTATTGGCCCGCGTTTGAGGCGTTTGCGGCAGTCACTAGGTTTGACGCAAACAGCCATGGCAAAAGAAGTCGGGATTTCGACCAGTTACTTGAACTTAATTGAACGTAACCAGCGCCCAATGAGTGCAAAGGTATTGTTGCGGGTGGTCGATGTTTATGAAATTGATATCGCGACGCTATCTCCGCATTCAGATATGCAAATGGTACGCGAAATTCGGGAAATTTTTAAAACACCAAGTTACAAAGAGTTCCCTGTGTCAAGAACTGAAATAGAGGATTGTGTAAACGCTAGCCCGGATTTTGCCCGTGCTTTTCTCTCTGTGCATGAACGAGCAGAGGACCTGCTCGTGCAAAATAGCTTGCGTGATAATCCTTTGGCGGATCGAGATAATGTAGAGTTGAGAAGCGGGGATATTAGTGCAGTTGACAGTGTGCGACGATTTATTGATGAGCATAGTAATTATTTTGACGAGGTTGACCGTGCTGCCGAACGCTTATCAGGTGAATTAGGGCTGTCGACACGTAAGCCGCAAACGGCACTCAGTGACAGACTCTTAAGTGATCATGGTATTCGGGTTCGTATTATTCCGGCGGATATTTTGCCGGGAAAATTAAGCGCCTTTGATCCACACAATAAGCGTCTTGATTTGTCAGAATTAATGCCACAGTCGGGGCGTAGGTTTCAAATTGGTTTCCATTTAGCTTTGCTTGAGCACCGGCATTTAATTGATGCCACAATTGCTAAAGCCCTCTTGCCAAGCAAAGAAGCTGACGATTTGGCAAGGGTTAGTTTGGCTAATTACTTTGCAGCGGCAACACTAATGCCTTATCAGCGCATTTTAAAAGCAGCAGAAGACGATGGCTATGATATTGAACTTCTTTCGCGCAGGTTTGATACCAGTTATGAGCAAACCGCTCACCGCCTTACCACTTTACAAAGGCGTGGAAATCGCGGAATTGCTTTCTTTTTTGTCCGTGTTGACATGGCGGGGAATGTGTCAAAACGGTTTAGTGGTGGGCAATTTCATTTTTCCCGCTACGGCGGCGCATGCCCTTTGTGGAATATTCATGCTTGTTTCAAAACTCCAGGGGAAACTTTACCACAAATTATTGAAATGCCGGATAGTGTACAATATTTTAGTGTTGCCAGAGCCGTTCTGCGGCCAGGCGGAGCCCACGGGCAACGGGCGCAAATGGTTGCAATTGGTTTGGGGTGTGAGCTAAAAAATGCAGATAAATTGGTTTATGCACAGGATATGCAAGGGGTTGAGCCGACACCGATTGGTGTGAATTGTTATGTTTGTGAGCGGCAAGCTTGTCGATCACGTGCCCATGCGCCGATTAACCGAAAATTACAATTTGATGAGCGTAGTCGAGGGCAGTCGATTTTCAAGTTTGAAGATTAACTAAGGCAGGGGCGGAAATGGCGCGCTTGTCTCTCGTCGTGCCTTCATGTGCTTGTGGTTTGAAGCTTCCTGATAATCTAGGACTGGCGTGACGCACGCATCAGACCCGTCAAATAATTGCTCCCATTCTGCACGGGTTTTGCTTGCAAATAGCTTTATGAGAATTTCGGTTTGTTGTGGCCAAATTGTTGGTTCCATTTGCCCGCCAAATTCTTCAGGACTAAGGCCCATCTGGGATAGGAAGAGAGCGTAGAACTTGGGTTCTAAACACCCTACCGCCATATAGCCATCGTCTTTAGTCGTGTAGCATCTGTAATAAGGCCGAGAACCATCTAGCAAATTGGCAGCACGCTTTGGGCTCCACATACCCATGTCGGATAGAGAGTGAATGATGCCGCTCATGGAAAGTGTGCCATCTACAATCGCGCAGTCAATGACCTGACCCTGCTTTGTTGATTGTCGTTCATATAGGGCAGCAAGAATGCCTGTGACGAGGAACATGGATCCACCACCGTAATCACCCAGAAAATTGATGGGGGGGCAGGGGGGTTCATTTGCAGTGCCCATGGCGTGTAAGGCACCAGTAAGGCCAATATAATTAATGTCGTGCCCTGCCATTCCGGCCCAAGGCCCAGTTTGCCCCCATCCTGTCATGCGGGCGTAAATAAGCTTGGGGTTGATGGCGGCGCAGTCTTTTGGCCCAAGCTTGGATTTTTCCATTACGCCGGGGCGGTTCCCTTCAATGAGGACATCAGCATTTCTGATTAGATTTAAAATTTCGCTGTGATCTTCAGGTGTTTTGTAATCAAGAGTGAGAATTCTTTTTCCACGATTCTCAACAGGCAGCCGTATGGCGCTTTGTGGGCTTGGTCGTTCTATTCTGGTCACATGAGCGCCTAAGCTGGTGAGAATACTAGTTCCATAGGGAACGGGGCCAATCCCTGCAAGTTCAAGCACTTTTATGGAATGAAGCGGGAGTCTTCTAGCATGGTTTATCATGACGTTTTTATAAAGAAGTTTGCTCGAAATAGCACGAATATTAAATAGCAAATTTTGAAGATTGAAATATTTACGCCCTGCTAAACGTTTTGACCTATAGTGTTCAAACTAGACGATTCGACAAATATTCTAGAATAGGGGCAAATAAGATACACTTTAAGGTCAGGGGAGGCTTAAATGAGTAACATTGCGGCGCATGAAAGATTGGTTTCCAGTCTTGCCAATCGGTTGATCCGATTAGAGAAATTAATCCGAAGCCCAGACGTACGTCCTATCGATTTTATAACGCGTGATAGTTTGGCCCGTCAGCTACAAGAAGCCCAAAAACAACATTAATCCTTTCCATATCCGTATTGACTTGCTTGGTTCTGCATGTACTCTATTATGCAACAAAATGCATAAAAGAGGTGATTTATGAGCGTGTTAGGTGATTTACAAGATAAAGTCGGGCAGGAAATAGGTGTTTCTGATTGGGTGGAAATTCCTCAGGATCGAATAAGCCAATTTGCAGATGCAACAGAAGATCATCAATTTATCCATATAGACGAGGCTAAGGCCAGGGCGCTTACCCCCTTTGGCGGTACAATTGCCCATGGATTTTTAACATTATCTCTTCTTTCCAGATTTGCCGAGACAGGTTTGCCGCCTGTTCCGGGTGCTAAAATGGGGATGAACTACGGTTTGAATAAAGTCAGGTTTTTATCACCAGTACCTTGCGGGGCAAAAGTGCGTGGTACATTTACATTGGCTTCTGCAGAAGAGAAAAACCCTGGACAATTACTCCTTACCTATGGAGTTGCTGTAGAAATCGAAGGCTCATCAAAGCCAGCCATGGTGGCTGAGTGGCTGATGCTCATCTTTGTTTAAAAACATCTAAAAGGAATTCACATGACTATCAATTATAACAACCGGGTTGCCATTGTAACCGGGGCTGGGCAAGGTCTTGGTCGTTCACACGCATTGGCACTGGCAGCCAGAGGCGCGAAACTGGTCATTAATGATCTAGGCGGAGCTGCTGACGGAACAGGGGGCTCCCTTACACCAGCTCAAGAAGTGGCGGATTTGATTATTAAAAATGGCGGCGAAGCCATTGTCAGTGGTGCCAATGTTGCTAAATTTGACGAAGTCACGGCCATGGTCAATGCAGCAATGGAGAAATGGGGGCGGGTTGATATCCTGGTTAATAATGCAGGTATTTTACGGGACAAATCTTTTTCTAAAATGGAGTTGTCCGACTTTCAAATGGTCATAGATGTCCATCTAATGGGTAGTGTTAATTGTACTAAAGCTGTTTGGGAAATTATGAAATCACAAAACTATGGGCGGATTGTGATGACGACGTCTTCGTCTGGCATGTATGGTAACTTTGGGCAAACCAATTACGGTGCCGCTAAAGCTGGTGTTGTCGGGTTTATGAACACTCTTTGTATCGAAGGTGCCAAATATGACATCCGCGTTAATGCGCTTGCTCCGGCGGCTCATACACGTATGACAGAAGGACTTATTCCTCCTGAAGCGCTTAAATTACTAACCCCTGAATCTGTTTCAGCAGGGCTATTGGCACTTGTCCATGACGAAGCTCCAAACCGGACGATCTTGTGTGCGGGTGCAGGTGGGTATGCGCGTACGGTAATTTATGAAACTGAGGGTATTTATCTGAAACCTGAAGACCAAACACCTGAAAATGTAATGGCGAGATTGGACGAAATTAATGATCCAAAAGGACAGGTGGAATTTACGCAAGGATTCGAGCAATCCACGAAATTTGTCGAGAAGGCAATGAAGGGTGAGTGAAACTAAAGGGGAAACTTATTCCCGCCTTGCTAAGGAAATTGCAGCCGTCATTGAGGGCGAAACGTCAAGCGTCGCCCGTTTTGCTACGGTTGCCTGCCTGTTAAATGAGGCTTTCGATCATTTCTACTGGGTCGGGTTTTATCTGGTTGACCCGCTTAACCCGTCACAGTTGGTCGTTGGCCCTTATCAGGGCACATTAGGTTGTCTGCGTATTCCGATTGGGCGGGGTGTTTGCGGTGTGGCTGCACAAAAGTTAGAAACCGTATTGGTAGAAAATGTCCATACTTTTGATGGTCATATTGCTTGTGATAGCCTTTCCCAGTCAGAAATTGTTGTGCCTGTATTTTGGAAAAATGGACAACTTGCTGCCGTATTGGATGTTGATGCGACTGAATTATCTGCTTTTGACGACATTGATCTGCAAGGTTTGGAGGCTATTTGTGCGACCTTGTTGCATGAGGCGATCACTTAAAGAAGATCAATTTCCCCCCCAACTTTTATATTGCCCTTGAAGGTCGGGTTTTCCCACTGCTCTTTTATCAGGGTCAGGGCTTCTTCAACCGTTTGCACCCTAAATAGGTGGTGTTGCATCCATTCCGGACTAAATTTTGCGCTGATGGTATGATTTAAAAGATCAATTAGCGGTGCCCAATAGCCATCCGTATCTAGAAAAATGAGTGGTTTGGCATGAAGATGCAAGCGCATCCATGACATGATTTCAATCGCTTCTTCCAAGGTACCAATTCCGCCGGGCAAAACAATGAAGGCATCGGAAGCTTCATACATTTCGTGCTTTCTTTCACGCATATCTTCAACGATTACATGTTCGATATTTGGTAGTAGGTCTTCGATTTCGACAAGAAATTTAGGGATGACACCTAAAACATTTCCACCAGCGTCTCTTGCTGCGATGGCAGTTGCTCCCATTAGACCAATGCCGCCTCCACCATATACAAGCCGGTAGCCATGGGCGGCAAGGGCCGCTCCAGTTTCTTGTGCAAGAGTGAAAAAATGTTGGTCGACCAATTTTGAGGCCCCGCAGAATACACATATACTTTTGCTATCAGTCGGTAATACAGGTTTCACAAAATTTCCTTCATAAATGACCGTTGTCACATGGTGTAAGTATGGTTTACTCTGGCTGAATTGAGAATAGACTGAACACATCAATTTAAATAGAGGCAGGGATGCGAAAAAACAAATATTTTATGTTTCTTCTGATTATTGTTTTTCTGACCTTACTTTTGTGGGTGATAGTGAACCTTGTTACGAAAGCGAAAAACCCAGTGCCGCCTGCACAGGTCGTAGCCAGCGAGTTAACTCCCGTTGAACAAGTTAGGATATCGCCTGCAAATATTCTTTCCGTCGTTCAATTGGGAGAATTATTTACTGTGAAAGGTACAGGTGTATCCGAATCAACATTATCCTTATACCGTGACGGAGAGAAAAACATTCTGGCGACGGCTCTTGTGAACGAAGAAGGCGAGTGGGAACTGGAGTTTAAGGCCTTAGATGTGGCAGGTGAATTTGTTGCCCGCCTTTTGATGGTTCTTCCAAATGGGCAGCAAATCAGATCTGACCAAAGCTTGGTCTTTGTACAGCAGCGTCTGTTTCCTGAAAATGAGGGAGAAACGTTTACGACAAGCGGGAATGATGGGCAAAATAAGACACTCATTTTATTATCGGCACCGGGAAGTAATTCACGAGTTTTGCAAACGCCATTCGTTTCCTTACCTGGTAAGAAAGGATTTGTTCTCGAAGCCGTTGATTATGATAATTCTGGCGGTGTAATTTTCTCTGGTTTGTCCGTGCAAATGGGCAAAGTGCGTATCTATGCAAATGGAAATTTTGTTGGAGAAAGTAGTGTTAACAGCTCGGGGCGGTGGAATTTAATCTTTGGTAATGTGATGCCGATGGGGCGTTATGATATTGGGGTTGAGTTGGTTTACACGGTCAAGAGTGATACGGATGAAAGCGAAGTCGAGGATTTCATCCCCCTTAGGCTCCCATTTTCCCGCATGCCGCCAATCCTTGGATCAGATGATAATAATCCTGAAATTATTGTGGAGTATTTGAAAGACCGTATCCAAGTCGGACAAGCATTATATGGTGGTGGTTATCAGTTTACGGTGATTTATAGTCCGCAGGCATTAATTGATATTGTTGAACTATAAAAGTTTTATGATTTAGCATTTCCTCTACCAAATAGGCGCTTGACGTTGCGTCCCCAAACGGTTGGTGCTGCCAACATAACCGGGGTTAGAATTAAGGTTAGGATGGTGGAGAACCCGAGGCCGCAAACCAATACATAAGATATAGGTGCCCAGATAGCGGATGTAGATGTTCCGCGTGTGGAGAAATTACCAGCAAATAAATCAGCTTGCACAGCAAGCACCATGGGCATGAGGCCGATAATGGTCGTGATGGTCGTGAGGAGAACAGGCCGCAGACGTTGCGCCGCTGTGCGGACAACCGCGTCATGGGTATCGCGACCTTCGCGCTTGAGGTATTGGAAGGTGTCGATTAGGACAATATTGTTGTTCACCACAATGCCGGCTAACGCCAACACCCCCGTTCCGCATAACAAGATACTAATATATGGGTAGAACTGGAGGCCAAGTAAAACGCCAGCAACCGAAAAAACAACGGCTGACAGGGTCAAGACAACGTGCCAGAAACTATTGAATTGCCAGAGAAGAATGATGCCCATCATAAATAGGGTAGCAACGCCTGCCACGGCAAAAAACTCACCAGCTTCTTTGTTCTCTTCGTCTTGCCCAAGAAAGCGGTATTGAACATCAGCGTCAATGTTGGCATTGGTCAGCCATGTTTTAACTTCGTCAACAATTTGGTTGATCGCCAAACCTTCACGCACATTTCCTTTGATTTCATAAACGCGCATTTGGTTGCGGCGGGTTATGGCGTCTTGTCTTGGCTCGGCAGTTCGCGACACAACAGACGACAAAGGGAGGGCCCCATCACGGGTTTGAATGCGTAAATTGTCGAGCTGTGACAAATCGCGGAAAGCCCGCGGAAAGCGAATGCGGATATCAACTTCTTCTTCACTATCAAGAGGGCGGAAGAACCCGACCAAAGAACCTTCGGTAACAAATTGTACCGCCGCGCCAATAGTCCCTACGTCTACACCAAGACGCCCAGCTTCTTCGCGGTCAATGTTAAGTTGCCACTCAATACCAGGTAACGGCATGGTGTCTTCGACTTCTTGCATAGAAGGATGCGTTGCTAGGTAGTTACTAATTTTGCGTGCTTCAATATTGAGTTTGTCTAGATTGTTAGAAGTGAGTTCAATCGTGACATCTTTACCTGTCGGCGGTCCGTCAGAAATGATTTGTACTTCCATTAACAGACCTGGCATATCTACAAGTGCAGCCCGTACGTCTTTTTCAATTTCCTGAGTTGAGCGTCTTTCGGCGAATGGATTTAGCTCTAAAAATGTACGTGAAACCGTATCAATCGGGACAGAGCTCGGCCCTCTGAAACCGCCATCTGCGGATGCCCCCGCGCCGGCGATGGTAAATACTGATCTAATGCCATCAATTCCGTTAAGGCGAGCTTCGATTTGTTGAGCCAATTCGTATTCGGTAATGGTTGCTGTATTTCCGCGTGCTCGACCATAAACATAAATCTCATCACCACTGTTATTAGTGAAAAACGCGACATTATGATTTGTTTTTCCGAACCATACAAAAATGCTGACAACAAGGGTAAGCATAACAACCAGAACCAATAACGGGTATCTGGCTAATTTATCAATCATGCGTGCATATCCACCTGTAAAGCCTTTGATCTCAAGCGGATGGCCATCCGCTCCTGACAATGCGGCAAGGCTTGCTCTGGCATCTGTAAGCTTCTTAGGTCCGAATAAGGCACCGAGCGTTGGCAAGAAGATCAAAGCCATTAATAAAGAGGCCGTCAGGATATAGATCAGAGTTTTTGGGAAATAGGACATAAACTGTCCCGGCAAAGTATTCCAAAACAAGAGAGGAAGAAAGGCGGCTAGTGTCGTCGCCGTTGAAGAAATAATTGGCCAGAACATCCGTTTACCAGCCAAGGTGTAGGCTTCTTTGCGGTCTAAGCCCTCGGCAAGTTTCCGATCGGCATATTCAATGATGACAATGGCACTGTCGACCAGAATGCCAACGGATAAAATCATGCCAAACATCACCATCATGTTGACACTGGCGCCTTGAACTTTGAACATAAAAATGGTCATAAGGAAGCTAGCTGGAATAGCAAAACCTACCATTAGCGCCGAGCGCAACCCGAGCGCTGCGATGCAAACAATCACGACGAGCACTACGGCATTGATAATACTCGATACGAGGGATTTTATCATGTCTACAATTTTTACGGTTTGATCTTGGCTGAGTTCAACCTGAACTGTACTCGGCCACTCTTTAGTCATTTTGTTCGTGATCTCTCGAATTTCTGCAATGGTTTCAATGATGTTTTCACCGTTCCGTTTTGATACCTCGAGGGAAACTGAAGGGCGGTTTTGATATAGAGCATAGCTGTCACGGTCTTTATAGGTTCTCCGAACATCTGCGATGTCACTAATTTTAATTACGGAACCATCGGGAGCAGAACGGATAACAATTGAAGATAGATCCGCAGCGTCTTCGATTAAACCAGGCAGCTTAACGGCAAATTTACCGCTGCTTGTTTCAAGTTTTCCAGCTGTAACCAATTTATTGTTTCTGGCAACGGCGGCAGATAACTCATTAAAGGTGATGCCGTAGCTTTCCATTAATGCCGGGTCAATTACAGCTTCTAGCAGATCTTCGCGTTCCCCTTGAATTTTTGCTTCCAATATTCTTGGGCTAGATTCAAAAGCGGCTCGTAAATCTTTAGCCAATTTTTGGAGTTTTCGTTCAGGCGCATCTCCGAATAAATTAACAACAATGATAGGCAATGTCTGGGTGTTTAATTCTTCGACCAAAGGCTCTTTAGCTTCTAGGGGGAGTTCCCCACGTGCTTTATTGACAGCTTCTAATACATCATCAACGGCAGAGTCTTGATCAAAATTTGCATTAAATTCCAGAACAATTAACCCCACAGAGGTTCGACCGATACCGTCTAATTGCTTGATGCCATCAAGAGATTTTAATTCATTTTCAAGTGGTTTTACCAGTAATCGCTCCGAATCTTCAGGAGAAACACCAGGCAGCACCACCTGCACCGTTACAAAAGGAATGGCGACGTCTGGTTCCGCGTCCAAAGGAATGCTGAACATGGCGAGAAAACCGCCGATGACGGAGAATAATAATAAGGCCAATGTCATGCGCCATTGGTTGACTGCAAATTCGACAATGCCCGTCATTACTGTGTACCGCTTGCTTGGCTATTGTTGAGGTCATACTGGGTTGTTACCTTGATGCCTTCGGATACGAAGTCTTGCCCAAGAATGATGAGATCGGTGTATTTTGGTAATCCAGTAACCCAAATGCCGTCTACGGTCTCGTCAATAGTTGTAACAAGTGCAAAATGTACAACTTTGTCCGCATCAATGTAGCGGACGCCAATACGCCCACTGTCATCCAAGGTTAGTACGCTACTGGGAATAAAGTGGGCTAATTTTTCGCCGGTTGAAACCTTTAGGTTGGCAGTTACACCTGCCTTTAAGGTCCCGGACTTATTGGGGACTTCAACTTCAATTTTAAAAGTTCTGGTGGCCGGGTTTGCCCGTGCCTCAATATATCTGACTTTACCAGAAAGGCTTTCCCCTGTGGCAAGCTCAACGGCCGCTATTTCGCCTAGCCTGAATGAACTTATTTGTTGTTCGGTTGCTTCACCTGTAACTATGATCGGATCAAGGTCTACTAATAAGCCGCACGGCTGACCGGGGCTAAGATAATCACCAATTTCAGCGATTTGTTGTTCGAATATGCCGTCAAAGGGGGCCCGCATAATTACATTGCCTAGTTCGATTTCGGCTCGTTTGACAGATGCTTTTGCGCCGTCAAGAGCTGCCAGGGCGCCAAGTGCTTGTGTCGAAGAGCGAAACCCTTTTTCAACAAGTGTTTTGGCGGCGTCATATTCTAACTCACGTGAGCGTAAAGCTGCATTTGCTTGATCAAGCTGTGCTTGACGGGCATCTATATCTTGCTCACACAAAATAGCACCCGTTTTTACATTTCTGCCTTCTTGGATTGGAGTCCTTACGATAAGGCCCGCCGTCTCAGCTTTTACAGATACTTCACGAACGGGTTCTGTACGCCCGTGCAATTGAATGAAGTTTTCGTGACTTTCAGCTTCTAGCCTTTTGATTTTTACACTTGGCAGTTCGGTTTGAACCTGAGCGTCAAGGTTACTTTGTTCTGCGTCATCTTTTTTTCCTTTGATACCGGATAGGCCGCCTACCGCGAACCAGATGACAATAACTACGCTGATTAGAATCGCGATCACATATGATGGTTTCATTTTCATACCTCGCAATCTATGTATCTTGAACATAAGTGCAAGGAATTATAAGGCAAAATCACAATCATTATCAGCTTGCCTCTATACATATCTGAATGTCGAAAAAAACCTGTTAAATAAAGGTTTTCTTTTCCAAGGGCTTAGGTAGTATTATCAAAGCAATGGGGGACCGGTTTGAAAACGATACTTGAACAACTTGAAGATCGCCGTGCCAAGGCGCGGCTAGGTGGCGGGCAGGCGAGGATTGATACGCAACACGCCAAAGGCAAATTAACGGCCAGAGAAAGAATCTCGTTATTGTTGGACGCCGACAGTTTCGAGGAATTCGATATGTTTGTTGCTCATCGTTGCACAGATTTTGGCATGGCAGACAAAGGTTTTCCCGGTGACGGTGTTGTCACAGGGTGGGGAACGATAAATGGGCGCAAAACATTTGTCTTTGCGCAAGATTTCACAGTCTTTGGCGGCTCTCTTTCTGAGACCAATGCTAAAAAGATATGCAAAGTGCAAGAAATGGCCATCAAACATGGTGCGCCCATCATCGGCCTGAACGATAGTGGTGGAGCACGTATTCAAGAAGGGGTCGTTTCCCTTGGTGGTTACGCCGATGTATTCCAAAATAATGTCATGGCCAGCGGCGTGATTCCGCAAATTTCCGTCATTATGGGACCATGTGCAGGCGGGGCGGTTTATTCCCCTGCATTGACCGATTTTATTTTTATGGTGCGTGACACTTCATACATGTTTGTTACGGGACCTGATGTGGTCAAAACAGTGACTAATGAAATTGTTACTGCAGAGGAACTCGGCGGAGCGAAAACTCATACAACCAAATCGAGTGTGGCTGACGGTGCATTTGATAATGATATGGAAGCTTTGGCGGAAATTCGCCGACTGTTTGATTTCCTCCCATTATCTAACCGCGAAAAACCACCCGTTCGTAAAGTATTTGATGTGCCGGATCGAATTGAAAATAGTCTTGATACTTTGGTGCCTGAAAACCCGAACTTGCCATATGATATGCATGAACTCATCACCAAAATTGCTGATGAAGGCGATTTTTACGAAATCCAGAAAGATTATGCCAAAAATATTCTGACTGGCTTTGTCCGTTTTGAAGGATCAACCGTTGGGGTTGTTGCCAATCAACCAATGGTGTTGGCGGGATGTCTTGATAGTGATAGCTCTCGTAAAGCGGCGCGATTTGTCCGTTTTTGTGATGCATTTTCTATTCCGATTTTAACCTTGGTAGATGTGCCGGGCTTCTTGCCGGGGACGTCACAGGAATATGGCGGCATTATCAAACATGGTGCTAAACTTCTTTATGCTTACGGTGAGGCCACGGTACCGAAGGTAACGATCATTACGCGCAAGGCATATGGAGGTGCCTATGATGTAATGGCACCAAAACACCTCCGTGGTGATTTAAATTATGCGTGGCCAAGTGCACAAATTGCAGTGATGGGCGCAAAGGGCGCGGTTGAAATTCTTTACCGCAAGGATTTGGGCGACCCTGATAAAATTGCTGCCCATACGGCAGAATATGAAAAGAACTTCGCCAACCCGTTTAAGGCGGCAGAAAAAGGCTATATTGACGAAGTTATCATGCCCCATAGCACACGAAAACGTGTCTGCCGTGCGTTCGCATTGCTAAAAGATAAAGACTTGAAGAACCCTTGGAAAAAACACGGGAATTTACCATTGTGATAAAAAAAATACTAATAGCCAATCGAGGTGAAATTGCGTGTCGGGTGATTAAAACTGCACGCAAAATGGGCGTAAAAACTGTCGCTGTTTATTCGGATGCGGATAAGGATGCTCTGCATGTATCGATGGCAGATGAGAGCGTTTATATTGGCGCGAGTGCTGCTGCCGAGAGTTATCTTGTTATGGATAAGATATTAGCGGCAATCAAAGATACAGGCGCGGATGCCGTGCACCCTGGGTATGGGTTCCTTTCCGAGAACAAAGATTTCGCCAATGCACTCAAAAAAATAGGCGTGGCTTTTATTGGGCCAAATGTGCTGGCAATTGAAGCTATGGGTGATAAGATTGCCTCTAAAAACTTGGCGATCGATGCTGGGGTTTCATGTGTGCCAGGGCATATGGGATTAATCGAAGATGCTGATGAGGCCGTGAAAATAGCAAATAAAGTTGGATATCCGGTGATGATTAAAGCATCTGCTGGCGGCGGCGGTAAAGGTATGCGGGTCGCGTATACCGATGAAGAAGCACGGGAAGGATTTCAGTCCTCCAAAAACGAAGCAAAGTCTGCGTTTGGGGATGACCGTATCTTTATCGAGAAATTCATTGAAAGCCCACGTCACATTGAAATTCAGGTTCTGGGTGACAAACATGGAAATATTATTCATTTGGGTGAGCGCGAATGTTCCATTCAACGTCGGAACCAAAAAGTTATTGAAGAAGCGCCTTCGCCATTCCTTGACGAAGCGACCCGCGAAAAAATGGGTGCGGAAGCCATCGCTCTCGCGGCCATTGTTGATTATGACAGTGCAGGCACAGTCGAATTTATCGTTGATAAGGATATGAACTTTTATTTCCTTGAGATGAATACGCGTTTGCAGGTAGAACACCCTGTGACTGAGCTCATTACGGGGGTTGATCTGGTAGAGCAGATGATCCGCGTAGCAGGCGGCGAGAAATTATCCTTAAAGCAAAAAGATATAAAACTCACAGGCTGGGCGATCGAGAGCCGCATATATGCCGAGGACCCTTACCGTAATTTTCTGCCTTCCATTGGAAGGTTATCCCGTTACCGCCCACCGGCAGAAGGGACTACGGATAGTGGCGCGGTTGTTCGTAATGATACGGGCGTTTATGAAGGCGGTGAAATTTCCATGTTTTACGATCCGATGATCGCAAAACTATGCACATGGGGCGAAGACAGATCCATTGCGACCCATGCGATGCGTAGGGCATTGGATAATTTCCAAATCACAGGCGTTGGCCATAATATTCCGTTCTTATCTGCGGTGATGGAGCATGACCGTTTCGAGCGAGGCGATTTGACTACTAATTATATTGCTGAAGAGTTTCCCGAAGGTTTTGAGGGCGTAAGTTTAAATGCAGGGCATCGCCGTAAAATTGCGTGTTGTGCGGCCTTAATGGCGCAAATGGTGGCGCAGCGTAGTGCCAATGCCACGGGTGTTTTGCAAGGGCATAAACGGCCCATTCCAACGGATTTAAGCGTGGAAATTGAAGGCATGCAGTATGATGTTCATACACAACGAACCAATGGCTCTTATCTTGTGACATCTACGGACGGTACGGATAAGGCGGCAATTGAGCTGGAAATTTCCAGCGGGTGGTATCCGGGACAAAGCTTGGTCTCTGCCATTATTGATAACGAGCCTTTTGTCTTTAACGCCTCTCCAATCCCCGAAGGGTACCGTGTAAAATATCGTGGAGCGGATGTGGAAGTAAAAGTTCGTACCCACGTGGCGGCAAAACTTGCGAAGATTATGCCAGAGAAAGTCATCGCTGACACCAGTAATCTGTTGCTATGCCCAATGCCGGGTGTGATCGTATCGATATTGGTGAAAGAAGGTGATGAAGTTCAGGACGGACAAGCTCTTGCCGTGGTTGAAGCTATGAAAATGGAGAACACCTTACGCGCTGAAAAGAAAAGCACGATCGTAAAAATCAATGCTGGGCCGGGTGATAATCTTGCCGTGGATGAAGTGATTATGGAGTTTGAAAGCTAGGCTTTTAATCTCTGGATTGCTTCTTTTGCCGTTTGTAAATCATCGCCGATGTTTTCCGGGCGAGGTAAACACGCTTTAAAAGCTGGTTCATCTTCGCATTTGGCGGCGATTATTTCCAAGTTTGTGTATTGCCCCGACCTTATTAGATCAGGTGCATATAGGCGAATATAACCGATCATCGACGCCGTCGTAATATCGGCTGGGGAAATAGACACCCCCAATAGCCACGGTGTTTGTTCCAAGGCATTAAGCGAAGTTAAAGCACTGGCAAGTTGCGTGGTCAGGCGTTCCACCCAAGGCTCGTAAAACTTGTCGTTAGGTCTTTGGTTGCGTTCATAATTTATCGCCATTGCTTTATCTATGGCACCTGTGGCGATGGCAATAATCTTTAGCGCTTTGCGGCGGCCTTCGCCCCGAGGTGGTATTAAGGCTTTTTGTGGGCCTGCTTGCTCATCCAAATAATCTAGAATAGCGGCTGAATCGATGAGAACTTCATTCTCGTTTAAAATCAAGGAAGGGATTCGCACCAACGGATTTAGGGCTTTCATTTCGTCAAAATCAGAGAACAAGGACAAAGGAAGTTGCTCAAACTCTATTCCAAGTAGGTAGAGAGAGATGGCGACACGGCGCGTGTAAGGGCTGTCATATTGTCCAACGAGCTGGATCATTGCGCCGCATTTGCACTTTGGGGGAGGTCTTCACGCATGTCTTTGTCGAGTAATTGACCTTGCTTTTTGGTTGCCATCAACTCTCGGGCTTTGGCATAGGCAGGATCGTTCCAGAACATGAGGCACCCATTACATCCCCGACCACAACATCCGTCGAGGCCAAGCTTTGGATTGACTTTAGGTTTGCGAACTTTGTCAGCTTCACTGAGAGCGGTGCGTAGGGAATCCCGATTTTTTTCATACCGTGGATTTAGGGGGCCTTCAGTATTTCCACTTACTTCGATCCGTTGGGCCGTTTTGTCCAGCTTTACTCGATTCCATTGTGTATCGGTGAGAAGCGTCTCTTTGCGGACAATGGTACCAAGCGGGATGCGGTGTTTGAGCAGATCAATATCTTCGCGGTCAAACAAAGAAAATGGAATGCGGACAATAGGTTTAATCCCCGCGTGAACTACATCGGTAATTTTGTTATTGTTTATGTTTTCATATTCATACATGCGCAAAAGCACGGTTTCGCGACCGTCAGGTGTGAGGAACTCCATTACGTCTCCGGCTTGAATGCGGTTTTTCACAGTTAGGTGAAACGCCGTGTCAGTGATTTCTGTGATAACACCGGCAAATTCCCAGGTGCCAATGGATTGCGTCTGGTCATAATTATGGGCGTAATTACTTAAACGCCCCTCATGAAAAGCCAATGTAAAGCCACGGTTGGACACATTGCTCAGTTCTTGCATATAAGATTTAGGTGACCAGTTTTCAGGGTCATTGGCCCAATCATCCATGGCTTTGCGGTATGTGCGGGCGACGAGAGCTACATAATACATGGACTTGCCGCGTCCTTCGACTTTCAAGCTATCTACGCCAAGTTTTAAGTACTTATCCAGTTTTGGCATCAAGCATAAATCTTTGGAATTAAGGATGTAAGCGGCGTCATTACTTTCTTCGATGGGCATAAATTCACCCGGTCGATGGCCTTCCTCCAGAAGAAATTCAAACATGTCCTTATTGTCTTCATTGATTTCGAGTTCTTGAATAGTGCCATCACGTAGACGTAAGTGAACTTTGTATCCCCAACGACAGGAATTGGCACAATTTCCTTGATTGGCCCCGCGTTCTGACATGAAGTTCGAGAGCAAGCAGCGACCTGAATACGTCATACACATAGCCCCGTGAACAAAGGCTTCTAATTTAATATCAGGGCATTTTTCGCGAATTTCAACCAGTTCAGCAAAGGAGACTTCGCGGGCTAAAACACATAAATCTGCCCCCATGTCTTCCCAAAACTTTACGGACATCCATGAGCAAACATTGGCTTGGGTGGACACATGCAGAGGGACATCAGGCGCGTGTGTGCGCACATATTGAAAGACCCCAGGGTCAGCGATGATAACACCATCAGGCGCAAGCTCTTTGATGGTAGCCACATATTCTTCTAGCTTAGGCACATCTTTGTTATGGGAGAAAAGATTAAGCGTCAGATAGATACGTTTGCCATGGGCATGTGCAAATGTGATGCCTTCTTTGATTTGTTCCAAGGTGAATTCCGCCTTTGTCCGCAAGGACATATCAGGCGTGCCAAGGTAAATCGCATCAGCGCCATAGAGCACAGCCGTTTTAAGCTTGTCTAGATTACCCGCAGGCATCAACAATTCTGATTTAAGTTTATTCATGGGCGGTTTCTTTCACACTTACCGACTTGTCACAATCAATTTTTGCAACGCTGTATTAACTATAACCGTCTTACAAGAGGATATTCTTAAAACGGATTTGATATGTTGCGTGCAATTGTTTCTATATTTTTGATGATATGTCTGAGTGGCTTTGTAAATGCAAGTGCACAAGTTACCGACAACAAAGCCCGCCCGAAAATAGGCCTTGTCCTTGGTGGCGGGGGGGCAAAGGGGTTAGCCCATGTTGGGGTTATCAAGGTATTGGAAGAAAACCAAATTCCTATTGATGTCATCGCAGGTACTTCAATGGGTGCAATTGTTGGGGCGCTTTATGCATCTGGTTATAGCGCGGACGAGCTTGAAAACATTACTAATGAAATGGATTGGCATAATGTATTTAATGATAAAACGGCCCGTTCTCGATCAACCTTTCGCCGTAAGGCTGATGAGTTCGGCTTTCTAACCGACTACAAAGTTACTTTTAAAGATGGAAAATTGGTGTTGCCCCAAGGCATTATACAGGGACAAAATCTATTTTTGGAACTTTCGCGTTTGCTGTCGGAAACGCGCTCAGTTGGCAAGTTTGAAGATTTACCTATTCCGTTCCGGCTCGTGGCAACGGATTTAAGTACGGGAAAGGCCGTTGTTATGAAAGATGGTGACTTGGCTACGGCTGTATTTGCCTCCATGGCGATACCAGGGTTGATCCCTCCCGTAGAGCGCGGCGAAAAATTTCTTATTGATGGGGGGCTAGTAAATAATTTGCCTGTTAATTTGGCTCGTGAACTTGGTGCCGATATTGTGATCGTCGTCAATGTTGGCAGTGATCCAAAACCTGCGAGTGAGATAAATAATTTTGTAGAAGTATTAAGGCAAACACAAATAATCTTGACCCAACAAAATACAGATTTTCAACTTTCTACGTTAAATAAAGAGGATGTATTAATCACGCCTGCGCTTGGGAAATTAGGGGCGACCAGTTTCTCATACGCCGATGAAATGGCAGGTAAAGGCGAGGTGGCAGCTCATGAAGTTTTAGCAAAACTCTTACCATATAGCTTATCAGACCTTGACTGGCATTCACATCTCATGTCGCGCCTCTCTGTACCGCAACGCCGCCCGGTCGTTGATGAAATAAAAGTTTCACAAAACGCCAACCTTAGTGACGAAATTTTACTCGCAGGTGTAAGTATGAAACCCGGTGAAGTCTTTGACCCTAACCAGTTAAATCGCGATATTGATAAGCTTTATGGCAACGGTATTTATGACCGCATTACTTACAAATTGGAAGAAAACCAATCCGGTACGGTTCTGAAAATTAATGGTAAAGTCAAAGAGAGTAGCGACGGCTATTTCAAATTCGGCGTTAATTTGGATTCTAATTTGGAGAATACCTCGGGTTTTAAACTTGGTGTTTCTTATACAAAGCCACAGGTAAATCGCTTAGGAGGGGAGTG
>JAJRSG010000051.1 GCA_024278915.1 Alphaproteobacteria bacterium | reverse complement strand
TGGCATGTTTTAAAAGTAGAGGATCGTCGTCCGACACCTAAACCGCAGTTTGAGGAAATTAAGCCGGAAATTACCAGTTTTTTGACCTATGATGCCATTGAGAAACTCTTGAAATCTTTGCGTAGCAATAGCAGTATCGAGCTTAAATTGGGTGGGGGCAACCAACCGCCACCTGCTGAAAACACAGAACCGACCAAAAAACAATGAATCTGAAACCTTCCCCTTTCGCGCCGAAGTGCTTTCCTGAGATGCCGCAGATTGACGGCATTGATTTTTGGGTTGCCGAGACTGGTGCAAAATATAAAAATCGGCCAGATATATTGTTGGCTAAATTCGCAGATGGTAGTGCTGTCGCGGGTGTTTTTACCAAGTCTTCTGCGCCTGGTGCGCCGGTGGAGTGGTCAAAAACTTGCTTGCAACAGGCCGCCTGTGGTGGCTTGCTGGTTAATGCTGGGAATGCAAATGTCTTTACGGGTAAAAAGGGGCACGAAGACGTATGTGAAATGGCAAAGTTTGCGGCTAATGTATTGGGATGTTTTGGTGAAGATGTATATATTTGCTCGACAGGGGTGATTGGAGAGCCACTAGATTTAGGGCCGATAAAAACGGCCCTACAAAGTAACTCTTTGCAAAATGCTCAGGCGGATTGGGAACAGGCGGCGCAAGCTATTTCAACGACTGATACTTATCCTAAAGGGGCACAGGCGGTTGCGGAAATTGACGGTGTGCCCGTACAAATTTGCGGGATTGTCAAAGGTTCCGGCATGATTGCCCCTGATATGGCGACCATGCTTGGGTTTGTTTTTACCGATGCCAACATTTCCCAGAGCGTTTTACAAGGCTTGCTAAGCAAGTTATGCGAAACCACTTTCAACGCCATTACTGTTGATAGCGATACCTCTACCAGTGATACGGTTTTGCTGACGGCTACGAAAGCAGCGGATCATGGTGAAATTACAAATATAGAGGATCCCCGTCTGAACTCTTTTAGACAGGCTCTTGATCACGTTATGCGCGACCTTTCCCATCAGGTGATTAAAGACGGGGAGGGGGCCCAGAAATTTATTGAGATCCAAGTATCTGGAGCTGTAACAGATGCGGCGGCGAAAAATATTGCTATGAGTATTGCCAATTCCCCTTTGGTTAAAACGGCGATTGCTGGTGAAGACGCGAATTGGGGGCGAATTGTCATGGCCGTGGGTAAATCAGGCGAGAAGGCAGAGCGGGACAAATTGGCGATCCGGTTTGGTGATTATGTACTGGCGTATGATGGACAGCGAGCAGCGGATTATGATGAAGCGCTGGTCAGCACATATATGAAGCACTCTGATATTGTGATCGGTGTTGAGCTAGGCATGGGAAGCGGATGCTTTACCGTGTGGACCTGTGATCTAACTCACGGATATATAGAGATAAATGCGGATTATCGAAGTTAAGGTTTTATTAGCCATATACGCAAGTAATGGCGAGATCTTAATATTATTAACCTTTAAAAGATGAAGAATTGATATGTTAAAACTTGTCGTAGCATGTGCACTGATTGATGTTGATGGTCGCATATTGATGAGCAAACGACAGACGGGAAAAGATCATGCGGGACTGTGGGAGTTTCCAGGTGGTAAAATTGAACAAGGAGAGACGCCGGAGCAAGCGTTAAGACGGGAGTTGTGGGAAGAACTAGGTGTTGAGCCATGTGAGAGCTGTTTTCAGACATTCTCATTTGTTTCCCATAAATACGATGATTTTCACTTGCTAATGCCGCTCTATCTTTGCCGACAGTGGGACGGGATTGCTCGTCCGCAAGAAGGGCAGATGATAAAGTGGTTTTTCCCGGATGCCTTGATGAAATTAGATCTTGTACCAGCGGATATTCCGCTAGCGCAGGAGATACAAGACAGGATCCCAAAGGGGCAAAGGTATGCAAAGTAGAATAAAAAAAATTGTAGGATTGTTCCAAGATTTTTGTGAGGATACAGACGGTGCGACGGCTGTTGAATACGGCCTATTGGTTGCCGTATTAAGCGTTGCTTTGATCGCCAGTTACGAAATGATAGGTGGTTCGACAAATTCAATGTGGTCGGACCTCAGTAACTCGTTTTCGTCTGCGAGCTAATATTTTATATTTTTTGTTCTTTAACCCCTAAAGCGTCTGCAAGTCTTGTGGTCGCGCTACCGGGCTTTAACGGTTTGGGTTGATCTTTATGCGGTGACCAACCGGTGAGATAAATGATTTCGAAGGTCGCTTTTAATTTACCCGATTTTTCGTCTGAATAATCGCGTTTGTAAATTTCTTCTATTTTCTTGAAAAACCTTTTTGACACGGACTGTTTTGATCTGTCTGCCAAGGCGTTACTATCGCCCATCCGTCGGATATCAGCAAATAAAGATGCCAAAGCCTTATAATTGATTTTGATAATATCACGATCAACCACCGGCATGGCAAAACCCGCTGATTGTAAAAGGCGGGTCGCTTGCTCGGATGTGATCATGGGGGAAACTCTTGGGCTGATCCGCCCATATAGACTTTCCTCCGCTTCGTAGAGTGTGTTGCGAAGATTTCTTAGCGTCGTGCCGCCGAATAAGTTAGCAATCAACAAGCCGTCCGGCATCAAGACACGCTTATATTCTGACAAAGCTTTGGGCACATTGTTAACGCCATGTAAGCTGAGTGTGTTGATGACGAGGTCAAAGCTCTTGTCGGCAAATGGCAAGTCGGATTCCGAACAAATGACATGCTTGGTTTGTGTCGTATTGCTATGGTCACAATGGATAATGTAGCCAAGTTTATCTTGTATTGTCGTTGCTATGGAATGCGTGATTTCGGGGCTGCCGATTAACAGTGTTGAGGAAAAATCACGGTGAATGTCCAAAATACGCTCGCAGATGTCATGGGCGCATCGCTGAAACAGGAATGGATCTGTTGGAAATTTATGACTCCGTTTGCGGCGAGCACGAACCAATTTTCGGTCAAAGATTTGTTTAGCTTCCATCATGGTTCTGATATGGTCCGAAAATGGACATAAAGAAAGTTACTTCTTTACATGACAGGATATTTTCTCCTCTTATTGAGCAGGCGATTGATCTACTGATGCCGCCCCATTCTTTGTTAAGTGGGTTGCAAATCGATAAAGCTGTGTCGGATCATATTGATAATTTACACAGCAACGCCGAAATGGAGCTTTGGCAAAAAATTAAATTTTTGGATGCGCCCTGTTGTGATGTATGTGGTTTTCCGTTTGAGTTTAATCAAGGTGAGGAGGCTTTGTGCGCCCCGTGTATTGCCTATCCGCCCCGCTATGACAAAGGCCGCTCTGCGGTTGCGTATGATGAGTTTAGCCGTAAATTGGTTTTGGATTTTAAACATGGTGGCCGAACGGATGGGCTTGACTTTTTTGCGTTGCAAATGGCGCGTGCCGGACGGGAGTTGCTTGAGCAGACCGATATAATTGTGCCTGTACCCTTACATGCAGCCCGCCTACGCAAACGAAAGTTTAACCAATCTGCTTTGTTAGCAGGGAAATTATCAAAAAATAGCGGCGTGCCATATCATTGCGATGTGCTAAGGCGGCGAAAGAATACCCCTAGCCAGGGCACACAAACCTTCGCACAAAGAAGAAAAAATGTTGCTGGTGCATTTCACATTATTCCCCGTTATGCAAACCTGATCAAGAACGCTCATGTTTTGCTGATCGACGATGTTTTGACGTCCGGAGCGACTTTAAATGCCTGCGCGTCGGTATTAAAGCGTCACGGTGCAGCAAAGGTGTATGTTTTGACATTAATGCGGGTTGTCAGAGCGACAAATATCCCTAAATAGAGAGGGAAGTATTATGAAGGCCTACCATGAAAACCGTCACAGTTTACACCCGCGCTTTTTGTCCTTATTGCATTCGGGCATTGTCTTTGTTGAAAAAGAAAAATGTCAATATTAATCAGATAAATGCCGGTATGGATGCTAAATTGCGCAAAGAGATGATACAGCGTTCTGGCGGTGGTTCGACTTACCCGCAAATTTTCATCGAAGACATGCATATTGGCGGTTGCGACGAGATGGTTGCGTTGGATCGGGCTGGTAAACTCGACCTTTTATTGGCGGCGTAAATGCTGGCCGCTTGTATCCAGCTTTGCTCTGGTCGAGATATCGACAAAAACATCGAACAAACGGATGCATGGATACGGGCCGCCCATAAAGAAGGTGCGACATTGATCGCGACACCGGAAAATACTCATCTCATACATGGCGGCACAAAAGAGTTATTTGAAAAAATTTCTTTTGAAGGTGATTGCCTCGCATTGGCACACTTTAAAAAGCTAGCAAAAGAATTGTCGATTGATCTGCTCATAGGATCTTTAGCCATTAAATTGTCAGATACCAAGGCGGCAAACCGCTCCTTTCTGATTGGCTGTGGCGGACAGGTGACAGCTAGTTATGACAAAATTCATTTGTTTGATGTGGAGATAAATGAACAAGAGACTTGGCGAGAATCCGATAATTATTCAGCCGGGAAACACCCTGTTGTCGCGCCCGTTGGTGATATGAAATTAGGGCTTAGTATCTGCTACGATTTGCGTTTTGCTTCTCTGTATAAATATTATGCAAATATGGGCGCGAATATATTGTCTGTACCGGCTGCTTTTACGCAGATTACCGGGAAGGCTCACTGGCAAGCGTTATTGCGTGCCAGAGCGATTGAAACCAGTAGTTATGTGATGGCACCTGCCCAAGGTGGACTGCATGAAACGGGGCGTGCGACTTGGGGGCATAGTATGATCGTTGATCCGTGGGGCGAAATTATTGCGATACTTGATCATGATAATCCAGGGTATTGTATGGCTGAAATTTCCAAACAAAAAGTTGAAAGTATTCGTAAAAAAATCCCGGCATGGCAGCAAGAAACTCACCTGTGAAATCAGCCCAATACCAAATTGTTGGTGGAGGGCTAATTGGCTTGGCAACAGCCTACGCTTTATTGTTGCGCGGGGCTAAAAATGTTCGAGTGATTGAAGCAAGAGAAGCGGTTGGTCTTGAGACCAGTTATG
>JAJRSG010000050.1 GCA_024278915.1 Alphaproteobacteria bacterium | reverse complement strand
CTTCTATCATTTGTTGCCCATGTTTTGGGCCAGCATCAATGGAATCGAGAATGTTCAACACATCTTGCTTACGGGCTTCGGTGAGGGGATCAGAAATGTCGCGGACATGAACTAATAAATCCGCCTCTTTAACTTCTTCCAATGTGGCCCGAAAAGCATCAATAAGATCAGTTGGTAGGTCAGAAATGAACCCAACCGTATCAGATAAAACTGCTTTTTGTCCACTAGGCAGAGGTAAAATCCGGTGAGTGGTGTCTAATGTGGCAAAGAGCATGTCTTTCACAAACACACCGCCACCCGTAACTTTATTAAATAGAGTGGATTTGCCTGCATTGGTATAACCGACCAATGCGACGACACGTTCTGGCGCTCGTTCTCGTTTGGTCCGTTGCAAAGCACGCGTACGGCGAACTTGATCTAAATCTCTTTGCAAGCGTCCGATTTTATCAGCCAGCTGGCGACGATCAGATTCGATTTGCGTTTCGCCAGGACCTGACATTAAGCCCTGCCCGCCACGTTGTCTTTCTAAATGGGTCCATGTTCGAACAAGACGAGAGCGCTCATAGGCAAGCCTTGCCAATTCTACCTGTAATTTACCTTCTTTGGTTGCAGCCCTTAAAGCAAAAATTTCAAGGATCATCCCCGTTCGGTCAATGACTTTAACGTCCCATATTTTTTCAAGGTTACGCTGCTGAACTGGTGACAGAGAAGTATTGACGATCACAAGGTTTATATCGTGTTCAGCGATAAGAGCGCTAATGTCCGATATTTTACCACTACCCAAATAGTTGGCTACCTTGATGTTGCGTACAGTAACGATGTCACTCGCACATACATTTACATCAAGTGCCTCCGCAAGCCCCACTGCTTCTTCTAGGTCAAGCTGGGCAACCGTGCTTCTATGTCCTGTAGAAATTGTGTGCACAACAAGGCCGCGTTGGGGCACATATTCTTGGTCAATCATGTGAGGTACTTATTAAAAAAGCGGGTAATTTGCACAAATCAATTGACTTCTTCATCATCGAACAACTGTACAGCTCCCCCCGGCATGATGGTGGAAATTGCATGTTTATAGACAAGTTGAACTTGCCCATCCCGACGTAGAAGAATACAAAAATTATCAAACCATGTAACGACACCTTGTAATTTGACTCCATTCACAAGGAATATTGTCAAAGAAGTCTTTGATTTACGTACTGAATTTAAGAATGTATCTTGTAAGTTTTGCTGTTTATCGCTTGCCATTATTATTTCCTACATCTGCTTCCACGAATTCGCCAAATTGGCGAACTATCCCTTAGCTATGTATCTTCTTTAGCAAATTGCAAGTGCGAAAACTATAATTGTTTTACTTTGTTTATATTTCGGTCAGGATTGCCGCAATTCTGACTGTCTTTTATCACTTTAATTGCGCCATAAAGACGGAGAGATGACGGTAAAAGCGGCTAATACCTCAATGCGTCCCAATAACATAATCACCGTTAATACGAAGCGTGTAAATGGCGACATAATATCATAGGTGAGTTCTGGGTAGGTCGCGGAAAGTAATGGCCCCATATTAGAAAGCGCACTCGCACAAGCAGCAACCGCATGGGTAAAGTCTAAACCTGCCGCACCAAGTGCGATAATTCCCATTGCAAAAACAAGTGTATACCCAAAGAAATACATCCAAATTGACAAAAAAGCTTTATCTTCAATGATCTGCCCTTGAAACCGTACAGGCATGACACGTGATGGGTGACTCATTCTGTCTAGGTCTGTACGTAAATGACGCATTAAGAGAAGTATTCGGATAATTTTGACCCCCCCCGCCGTTGATAGTGCGGAGCCGCCAATGAGGGCGATCGCGATCAAAATAGAGGGCGGTAATATGTCAACGCCTATTACATGATAATCAAACCCGGTTGAGGAAGCCATATAAACCGCTTCAACCAGTAAAGTGTACACATGCATGTGCCCCACATAAAAGAAACCTAAAACAGTCAAAAAGGCAACTAAGGCAAATGTCCCTCGTAATTCAACATTTTGGAAAAACCCCCGTACCGAGTTCGCGCTTCTTCGCCGAACAACTTCCCAAAGTAAGGCAACATTTGCGGCACCAAGTAGGCAAGTAAATGCCAAAACAACACCACCAACACTGCTTACATAATTAGCTAGTTCACCTGAGCGTGACGCTAGTCCACCTGTGGAAATTGCAGATAAAGAAAGGCAAAATGCATCAAAGGCAGGGGTGCCAAAGGTCGTAAGCAAAATAAAGGTGAGCAATGCAAAAATTGAATAGATTAAGGTTACAACTCGGCCAATATGAAGAAGTTTTGAAAATAGCTCCCCTTTTCTCAAGGTAAATAAGACGGATCTATGAATACCTGTTCCACTCAAATTGACGGCGGCAAAGATAACGATGGCAAAGCTAGCGGTGAATACGCCGCCACTAAATTGTAAAAATGAACGCCAAACTAGCAAAGATCTCGAAATATTTTCGGGAACCAAAGTTGAAGCCCCCGTGGTAGTTAGGGCTGATACAGATTCAAAATAAGCCGTGCTAATGTTATCTACACTACCCAAACCGACATAAGGTAAACTGGCAATGATTGGCATAAGTAGCCAAAACAAAAATAAAAACACTAATGCATCACGCGTACTTTCCTTTGTTGGTGCATTTTGTGCAGTAAAATACACAATTGCACCCACAACCCCGATAATACAGGCGATACCAAAAAAGATCTGTGCTTGTTGAAATTCTCCTAAAAGTAGTCCACCAAAGGATGTAATAAACATGAGGGCGGCAAAATATAATGTCGTAAACCCTAGCCAGAGAAAAATTCTTGAAACAGCCATGCTTAAAAGTAATCAGCGCTAACGCGAAACAATTGTTGAACATGTTTCAATGCTTCTTTTTCGCATAATAAAATTACCCGGTCTTTATTTTTTATCGCTAAATCTGGATGTGGGTATAGGAACTTCCCTTTGCGAATAATCGCTCCGATAGCAATGCCTTCAGGAATTGAAGCATCTTTAAGTGTGCGGCCTGAAAGTGGAGATGTTTCTAATACTTCCCCTTCCATAACCTCCGCTGCCCCGTCACCAATCGCAAAAACATCAATAATTCGACCTTTGCGCACATGACGGAGAATAGACGAAACTGTTGTGGAGCGTGGATCGACAATCATATCAATATTTAGCGATGACTTTATATTTAGAAAAGAAATTTCATTGATAAGGCTAAAGACTTGGCCTGCACCAACTGACTTTGCCATAATGCCCGCTAAAATATTGGTTTTGTCGTCATCAGTCAGACATAGAACAGTTTGCGCATCATTGGCCCCAGCTTCTTCCAAAATGGAAGTGTTCAAACCGTCTCCGTTTAAAACAACGGTTCTTTTAAGTTGTTCAGCCACACTTTCTGCTCGAGCCTTATCCTTTTCAATTACCCTAACACGCACATTAGCAACTTTCTCTAACTCACGGGCAACATAAGCACCAATATTTCCGCCTCCGATTATAATAATCCGCCGTGCCTTTTCCTCAACAGTATCCATAATATCTAAAAGACGATTGGCATGGGCGGATTCAACGACAAAATAAACATCATCCCCAACAGCTAATGGGTCATCAGCATTCGGAGCAAATAATTGTTGATCACGAGAAATCCCGACGATGGTAGCATTTAGATCGGGAAATAAATCCTGAATTTGGTGAATGGGTGTATTTACGATGGGGCAATCTTCTTTAATGCTGACGCCAATTAACTGCACCATACCATTACTAAAAGGCACAACATCAAAAGCTCCCGGCGTATTTAACTGCCTCAATATTGCTTTACCAATTTCAATTTCAGGGGAGATAATAATATCAATTGGCATATTTTCACGGCTGTATAAGTCACGCCAGCTTTCATCCAAATACCCTTGCGCCCTCACCCGGGCGATTTTAGTCGGTGTCCCAAATAAAGAATGGGCCACTTGGCACGCGATCATATTGACTTCGTCAGAATAAGTAACAGCAATTATCATATCAGCGGTTTCAGCACCCGCTTTTTTTAAAACCCCGGGCCGTGATCCGTGACCAACAATGCCACGAACATCAAGCTCTGTAGATACGGTTTGAATCAAATCTGTAGATAAGTCGACAATGGTGACGGAATTATTTTCCATGGAAAGCTTTTTGGCAATTCCGTATCCGACACGTCCGGCACCGCAAATAATAATATTCATATCAATAACCCTATGATTATTCTGTCATACTTTTAGAGCTAGATGTAAGCCCTAACGATTTGAGTTTTCTGTGCAGTGCCGACCGTTCCATGCCGACAAAAGCTGCTGTCCGAGAAATATTACCACCAAAACGCTCAATTTGCGTTTGTAAATATTCTCTCTCAAAATGTTCTCGTGCATTACGCAAAGGCATGGCAATCATGCGGTCCCGATCTTGCGCCATTGATGATTGCCTAATAACTGAAACTTCAGACGGCAAGGATTCCAATGTAATTTTTTCTGTTGGTTCCCCGGTCGCCAAGATAAGCAAACGCTCAACATTGTTGCGAAGTTGCCGAACATTTCCAGGCCAATCATGAGATTGCAAGGCCGCCATGGCGTCATCACCAATTTGACGTGCTGGAAGCCCTGTTGTCTCCGCTAGTCGATTAATGAAATGATCAACTAAATCAGGGATGTCTTCTCTTCGTTCCATTAATGGAGAGGCGACAAGGGGGATTACATTTAAG
>JAJRSG010000049.1 GCA_024278915.1 Alphaproteobacteria bacterium | reverse complement strand
CTTGGCCAAGATTGGTTAGTCCGCATTGCCCAAGGCTTGGCGGTGGTGTTTTTGCTTTATAAAGTGATTAAGCAATTCATCTCGCACCCGCTAGTGCAAAAACTGGTGATCTGGCTGGCAATCCCTTTGGCAGTGCTGAAGGTGTTTGGTTGGTATGATGATTTTCAAACCTTTATGATGGAGGATGCCAAGCTGCAACTTGGCAATATTTCTATTCCCGCCTGGACGATTGCCAATCTTTTGGTTTTTGGTGGTATTTTGTTCTGGATTGGTGGGATTTCAAACTCTAAAGGCAAGGCTGCGATCCGGTCTCAGGAAAGTCTCGACGTTGCCACAAAAGAAGTATTCTCCAAAATTTTCGAAATGGTCGTGTTTCTAGCTTTGTTTGTTGTGTTGATGGGCATCGCCGGTATTCCGATGACCTCCTTACTCTTGCTTGGCGGCCCGCTAATGCTCGGGATTGGCCTTGGGTTACAGCCGATTGCTGCGAATTTTGTTTCGGGCATGATTTTATTGCTCGACCGTTCTTTGAAAGTCGGTGATTATGTGGTGCTACCAGATGGACGGGAAGGTTATGTGGATAGTCTGAACATGCGCTCTGCCACCATCGAGACCACAGACGGCAAAGACATTATGGTGCCCAATGTCAGTTTTATCGAAGACGCATATGAAAACTGGACTCACAAAGATCCACGCCAACGCTATGAGGTATATTTCAGTGTTGGCTATGAAACCGATATTGACGTGCTGGAAAATATGCTTATTCCCGCCGTGTCCAAACATCCGAAAGTATTACAAGAACCCGAAGAGCCAGACTTGGAACTGCGCGAATTTGGTGAAAGTGGTATTAAATTTGCGATTGAATTTTGGGTTGATGGTATTGATGATGGTGAGAATAAATTTACTTCTGACCTGAACTTTATCATTTGGCGAACTTTGAAAAAACACGGTATCTCCATGCCATTACCGCAACATGAAGTGCGAGTATTGAAGGATTGAGGCAGGACGTTTGTTTCGTAATGCTTGAAATATTAATCATGGGATGACAATTATTATTGAGACATACTTGATAATGATTGTCGCTCATCTGTCTTGGTGGGGTTGCATCTCTAAAAAATTCCGTTGAAATTGCAGGCCTACTGCACATTTGCTAAACCCTATCCTCGCTCTTTAAATCTTGTCTATATTTCAACCGTGTCGTCGCGAGAGTTACCTGCGCTGCCTATTGGTGTGTCTGGGTGGGGCAATTCGGAAAAATGATTCTTTAAGGGGTTTCGAAATGAAATACATGTATAAGGCGATTTCGAGTAATATTTAGCCTAAATCCAGTGTTTTATATGGGGTAGCATTAGGGATTAGAATTAGACCATTTCTAATCAGGTATTACGGGTAAAAAATATTGTATTTTTTTTGATAATTTATTCACAATTTAAATTGTCGCCAAGCCCTTAGAAAAACAGGGTTTTTTTATTTTTACACCTAGTTAACCCCAGTTTTTAACGGCTTATTAACAATAATATTTGCAGTATTCAAATACTAGGTATTGACGAAGCGTTAGATATGAACACTATATGTAGTGCGAAGACCGTTCGGTTCTCCAATACTTGATAGACTTGAAACAGACGTGTTGTTGTCAAAACAGCGTCCGTATGGGGGGTTTATCGCTCAAAAAATTGTCCAATACTGGGGGGTATGAAGACCTGCCAGTTCATGAATAAGGGGATTGCATGTCCGAAGAACCGACACTGGCGTTAGCAGAAGACTTCGTAAATGAAAATGCACGCACTGAGGACATGAACACGACGACGCGTGGGGACGCCCAAGCTGCCCCTCAGCAAGAAGATACGACACCTTTGCAACTTGTGAATCGGGTGAAAATTGATCGGTCACGGGATGATCTTTTAACTGATTTTGGTAAGACGACCCTTGTGGACCGTTATTTATTGCCGGAAGAAAGCTATCAAGACATGTTCGCCCGTGTATCGGAAGCCTATGGCGACGATACGGAGCACGCTCAGCGGCTTTATAATTACATGTCTAAACTCTGGTTTATGCCAGCAACGCCTGTTCTGTCTAATGGCGGCGCCAAGCGTGGTTTACCGATTTCGTGTTTCTTGAACGCTGTGGATGACAGCTTGGACAGTATCGTTGATTGCTGGACCGAGAATGTATGGCTGGCTTCAAGCGGCGGTGGCATCGGTACCTATTGGGGCAATGTACGTTCTATCGGCGAGAAGATCGGGCGCGCAGGTGAAACTTCCGGTATTATTCCCTTTATTCGAGTGATGGATAGCTTGACCTTGGCAATTTCTCAAGGCTCATTGCGTCGGGGTTCTGCGGCTGTTTATTTGGATATTCACCATCCTGAAATTGAAGAATTTTTGGAAATTCGCAAACCAAGCGGCGATTTCAACCGCAAGAGTTTGAACTTGCATCATGGTCTCAATATTAGCGACGAATTTATGTATGCGGTACGGGACGGGAAAGAATTTGGCTTGCGTTCTCCGAAAACCAACAAGGTGATTAAGACGATTGATGCGCGCAAATTGTGGCAGAAAATTCTGGAAATGCGTTTGCAAACCGGTGAACCTTATATGGTATTTTCTGATACTGTGAATAATGCACTAGCTACACACCAAAAAGAGCAGGGCCTACGGGTACAGCAGTCCAATCTTTGTGCTGAAATTATGCTCGCGACGGGTAAGGATAAATACGGCAAGCAACGCACAGCCGTATGTTGCCTGTCTTCTGTGAATGCTGAGAAATTTGACGAGTGGAAAAACGAAGAAGGCTTCATCGAAGACATCATGCGTTTTCTTGATAATGTCTTGCAAGACTACATTGAAAATGCACCAGAAAAAATGGCCGATGCGGTTTATTCTGCTTCGCGGGAACGTTCGGTTGGCCTTGGTTTAATGGGCTTCCATTCCATGTTGCAATCCAAGGGGGTCGCTTTTGAAAGCGCCATGGCCAAGGTGATCAACAAGCAATTATTCAAGCATATTCGTAAAGGCGCGGACGCTGCCAGTGTGAAACTTGCCCATGAACGCGGCCCATGCCCTGATGCGGCGGATGCTGGGATGATGGCGCGTTTCTCTCATAAAATGGCTGTGGCGCCAACGGCATCTATCTCGATTATTTGCGGTGGTACATCTGCTGGTATCGAGCCGATCCCTGCAAATATTTACACACATAAAACATTGTCGGGTTCCTTTACTGTACGTAATCAGCAATTAGAAACCTTGTTTGAAGAGAAGGGATGCAACACTCCAGAAATCTGGACAAGTATTCTGGAAAACGAAGGCTCTGTGGCACATTTGGAAGAGCTTACCGAAGACGAAAAGATCGTTTTCCGGACAGCGTTCGAGTTAGACCAGCGTTGGATCATTGAGTTGGCTGCAGATCGGGCCCCTCTCATTTGCCAAGCACAGTCTTTAAATATTTTCATTCCGGGCGATGTTAATAAATGGGACTTGCATATGCTTCATTGGACTGCGTGGGAACAGGGTGTGAAATCTTTGTATTATTGTCGTTCAAAATCCGTACAGCGGGCTGCATTTGCAGGTAAGGATACACCAGCAAATGATATGGAGAAATCCATGCAAGCGGCAGCGCCCACTGATTATGACGAGTGTCTTGCCTGTCAATAAGACAAGTATCTCTCTGGATATTGGTTAATATATCGCCTGGGGCAGGAAAAAGGTCAGAAATGACCGTATATTTGTGGTGTTTGGGGTGTTCGCGAAAGCAGGCGCTGCGAGTGTTGCATAAACACATCATTAACATTCATTAATGCGAGGTTTACCTAATTTAGTGTATATTTCTTGTGCCTTTGGGCGCAAACAGGTTATAAATATGTACTGATTTTAGGAGCAGCATGACCAAATGGGTGGAAATTGTAGGTAAAACCCCGAAAAAATCGGCCTTTAAGGCGGGTTTGGTACGGTCGGCTTGCCTATTTTTGGTCACGGGCGGCTTGATGAGTAGCACTGCATTTGCACAATCTTCTCCTGACGCGTCGACCACGAAACCAGTCAATACGGACAAACCGGTTTCCGCTTCTCCGTCTCTACCAAGTTCGATTGCCGCTAATGAGGCGTTGCCACATAATTTACGACCTGAAGAACTTGCAGCGCCATTGGCGCAAACATTGGCCCCAGTAAAAAACAAACGAAAATCTAACCGAAACAGTTGGAATACATCAACCCTTACGCAGACCACCGGCTTAAGTGCCGCTAGCTTTTTCCGTAGCGGTCAAAAAACATATGATCAAATTCCGGTCGCACAAACTTCTACCGAGGCAGAATTAAGGGCGGTCGATGTGTTGACAGCTGAGGATTTGCTCAGCGGTGGTGACAAGTCACGCCGCCAAAGTAAAACGGTTCAGCTTGGCTCTGAATATGCCGACGGGGTTGTTGATTTAGGTTCGTCCATGCGAGGGGCTTTATTTAATCTACCGACCAATAATAACATCAATGGTTCTGTGTTCAAATTGGATCAGGCGCAGAGATTGTGTTTAGGCACTGTCGATGAATGCCGTGCCAATGAAACGCGCCGTATCGATATTGGCTATACGAAAAATATAGTGCAGCAAAATGTCATTGGCTTGGATTTACAGCTTACGCCGCGCGCAGGTCTGCAATTTGACGAAGAAAGTAAAAGTGCGCTTTTGGGAGCTTTGGTGCGGATTGGTGATAATCTACACGAGGGTTCCAAACGCAAGTCTAATGCATGGTATGTATTTGCTGGCGCGGACGCTGAGTCCGTAAGTTATACACCAAACTCTGCTCGTCGCCTAACCAGTGGAGATTTCCATTTGCAAAACCGAGTGCTTGATACTCAAGCCGGCGTTGGTTACCGCATCGGTGATACCAATCTGGCCTTTACCTATTTTAATCGCCAAGCTTTGTCTGACAATAATGATTACAACGAAGACGCTGCCGCCCTGTCGATTACCTGGAAGCGCTAACTAGTCAAGATTTACTTTCGGCATCCGCCTCGCAAGCAGCCAATCGCTTCTATCCTCGAAACTTGTTTGAATGGCTTTGATTTCATTTTCTGATAAGTCAGGTCGCCATGCTTCAAAAATCAAGACAACTCGGGTTTGGGCGCTGTCGTTCCATGCCTCGTGATCAAAACTGTCATCGAACATGAAAAGCTGACCTTCTTGCCAGTGATGGGTAATATCACTCACGCGTATGCGACAATTTTCATGGGGAATAATGAGGGGCAAATGGGCGGTTACGCGGGTGTTTGCTAGGCCAAAATGTGGAGGGATGTGAATACCCGGTTTCAGAATGGAAAAAAATACTTCCATTGGCTGTCCATGAAAATGGACAAGGGGCGCGTTTTTCAAGGCCTTTTGAGTGGCAGGGAAGTGTTCCAAACAGGCTTGTGCTTTTCCGCCTTTATACAGATGAACTGCTGTCCATGTGTCGTGGTGTTTTAAATGGTCATAAGATTGATCCATCATCGCATTTTCATCGATATAAGGAGATGGTGCCGCCTCTTTGGTTCGCATAAATGCCAAGTATTCTTTGCGTACGTCATCTGTTGCACCTTGCAACTCGTCAACCCAGTTACTCACAGGGTTTGTAAAAACAGGGGTGGCAGGAAGGTCAGGAGCGTAAAAAACATAAGGCTTTTGAGCAGGATGTCGGTAGTTAAAACGGGAAATATGGGTTTGTGGCCAAAGCGAAGATTTAAGCCTTGGTGGAGCGCCTTCTTGGTTCAGGCTCTTGGTGTGTTGGGCTGATAAATGTTTTCGTAGTTGCGTATCTGCTAGCAGGGATTTCTCTTTGGTGATGAGGTCTGCTTGTGGATGTTGGTGTGCTGCCCGCACCATGGGGTCTTGGTCTGCCCCTAAGGACCAAACTTGTAAGGCCTGTTGCTCGTTGCCTTCTGCAAAAAAAGCGGCGCCAGCATATAAGCAAAATTGAGCATTTTGCGGGGCAATATGCCAAGCCTTAAGATAGGAATTTCCTGCGGCTAGCATTTGGCCTGTTTTCTCTTGGGATAGCCCCAAGTCGAAATATATCCAAGGATTTTTCTGTGCATGTTTTAAGGCTTGTTGGTAGTATGTGATTGCGTTTGTGAATTGTTGTTCTCGGTGAGCTGTTTGCCCTAATAAAGAAAGCGTTTCTGCATGATCAGGGTCTAGTTTTATGATTTTTAGTAAGGCTCGTTTGGCTGCTTCAAGGTCTCCGGATTGGTCTGCTTGGTGGGCTTCTTGAAGTAGGTTTTTGATGGTTTCCGTGGTCATGGGAGTATCTCTTTATGAAAACTACACTATGCTTAGCTTATTTACCTCAAAAAGCAAAATAACGATTGTTTTAGCGATATGCCAGTAACGAGATGCGCAAATAAGGCAGAAATTATACACTTTTATTGGTCCATTTCTGATTACGGGCTTGCACGTCAGACTGTACAAGATATTGTGTAAACTGATTCATATATTACTATATATAGTTTTGCGCGAAATAGACGCTTTGGTAAGGAGTAGACATGGCAAGCTCAATCATTACAGGCACAAAAAAACCGGGACTGCTTACACCATCCATCGGGTATAAGCCATTTCGTTATCCATGGGCATATGATTTTTGGCAAAAGCAGCAACAAGTGCACTGGATGCCAGAAGAAATCCCATTGGGAGAAGATTGTAAGGATTGGGCAACTAAACTGTCTGATTCCGAGAGAAATTTATTAACTCAAATTTTTCGTTTCTTTACTCAAGGCGATATTGAAGTAAATGACAATTATATGGAGCATTATGCTCGTATCTTTAAGCCAACCGAATTAAAAATGATGATTGCCGCGTTTTCAAATATGGAAACCGTTCATATTGCCGCCTATGCATTACTGATTGAAACGATTGGCATGCCGGAATCCGAATTTTCCGCCTTTATGGAATATGAAGCTATGGCAGCAAAACACAATTATATGCAAGAGTTTGGCACGGGCACCAATGAAGACATTGCCCGATCAATTGCGATGTTTGGCGGTTTTACCGAAGGCCTGCAATTATTTGCCAGTTTTGCCATGTTGATGAATTTTCCGCGCTTGAATAAAATGAAAGGCATGGGGCAAATTGTCACGTGGTCTATTCGTGATGAGAGTTTGCATTGTGAGGGAATGATTAAATTATTCCATGAATTTGCTCATGAAACCGGGTGCGTAACCCAAACGGTCAAAGATGATATTATTGATTGTGCAAAAACGGTTGTGAGTCATGAAGATAAGTTTATCGATTTGGCATTTGAAATGGGGCCAGTCGAAGGCATGACGGCGCAAGACATCAAATCCTACATTCGTTATATTGCGGATTGGCGGCTAGGCCAACTTGATTTGCCGCCAGTATATGGGGTGGAGAAACATCCTTTACCGTGGTTGACGGAGATTCTTAATGGCGTTGAACATGCCAATTTCTTTGAAGCGCGCGCAACCGAATATTCCAAAGGTGCAAGCCAAGGGGAGTGGCACGGTGAAGATGGTGTTTGGGGAATGTTTGAAAATATGAAGGCGCAGGTTGCGGCGAAGGAAGCAAACTCTTCCGATTCGTCTGAAACCTGATTTGCGTAATATTTGATCATGGGCAAAATCATTAAATTTGATAATGTTTTAAACGTCCGCGATTTTGGGGGGCAAAATTTACCTGAATGTTCAAATGGTGTGGCAAACGGTAAATTATATAGAGGCGCCCAAATTAGTAAAATGTCGGAGGCTGATAAGAAAAAATTTCATACGTTTGGGATTTCTCTTGTCATTGATTTTAGGTATGAAACAGAACGTAACAGGCAAGCTAGTGCATTCGGGGGGGTATTTCGCCCAGACGTTCTAGAGCTATTACCAATACATGAGTTGGAAAATGGGGAAGGGTTGGCGCCTCATGAAGCCTTTATGTTACACGAGCTATCAACAGTAGAAGATGCGCGGCGTTATATGTTGCATTCCTACGCGGATAGGCCGACTAACCCAGCGTTTATTTCCTTAACATCCCGGGCACTAAAGCGCATGGCTACAAAGGGTGAAACCGTCTATGTTCATTGCGCGGCAGGCAAAGACCGTACAGGTACTTTTTCCGCTCTTTTGCTGATGCTTTTGGGGGTATCTGCAGACGATGTATTAGAAGATTATATGCGTACCCGTGAAGCCGTAGAATTTAATATGATAAAAAAAATGGCGGCCAAGCGAATGGAAGAACGCTATGGGCGTCCATATGATCCAGATGCTTTGGAGCCATTCTTTGGGGTATACCCTGAATTTTTAGCTAATTCTCTTGATGTGATCGGTGATGCAAATACCTATGCTAAAACTGTCTTGGGCTTAAGCGAGCGAGATATAGAAGGTTTGCAAGCCAATTACCGTTAATGCTTAACAAGAAGCCCGTGCAGCACCACTCACCGTTGTGTGCGAGCAGATCACTGTTGAACCGCCCCCACTCGCCGAAAACGGGATCGTGGTTGATTTTCTTGGTTTAAGCATAAATGTTTCAGATAAGGTCGGTGACAAAACAATTTTTGTTAAGTCCGCTTTGTAGTATTCAGATGCTGTGTAATCATATTCAATACGGGTAACAACTAGCCCTGATGTTGAATTTAATAAAGATGCACTCAGGCCATTTGGCGGGACAAATTTAGACGGGAAACCGCTCCCTATTTTGGCGTACCCGACTTCATTTAAATTGCCTGCCCCATCTTTTTCAAAACTAATCACATCAATGGTTACATTTGCCGCTTGCGTCGGGCTAACACTCATAACGGCTAAGCTGGCATTAAAAATGTCTTCAATATCGTCGCTATCCAGACTTACACTTTGTGTAAAAAGGTCTGCTGTGACGGATGTTGCATGAGAGACATCACGATCTGCGGCCACCAATAATGATACGGATGCCAACCCAAAATAAGTTACAATCATGATAGGGGCAATGAAGGCGAATTCAATGGCGGCCGTACCTTGGCGATCCTTTGCAAACCGTCTTAAAAATGTAGAATTTTGAATAAATTTAAACATAACAATCACAATAATTAAGGGCAAGATGTGCTAAATGGTTCATTTTTGAAAGCGGTTGTGTGCGTGATAACATGCGTGTTGCCGCTTGCATTTGAAAGCTTGGTCAAGGTACTGGGAATCGTAAGTGTATGCACATATTGCACTCTAATCATCACGACATCACCGCCGCTTGTACAGGCAAAATTATCAGCTGGCATGACCGGTGGGGCCGCAGCGGCGGCTTCTTCACAGGCGGCAATTTCAGCAGGCGTACCGGCACAGTTGACAGGAGTTGGTGAAACAGGAAGTGCCAGATCAGAAAATTTACTTGTGTTGGCGGAAACAACGTCCAACCTTAAATTATCACAATCTCCAACACCTGACATCGCGGCACATATTTTTGCTTTAAATTCGGTGACACCTTCACCGCTGCCGAGGAGTTCACCGGTTCGAATTTCACGGGCGCTTGTTTCGAGGGCATGTTGAGTGGTAGAGCTGATAAAAAAGAGCACAGCCAGTTCGACAATACCAAACAGGAGTGCCAGAAAAGGAACGCCTAAAATAGCGAACTCAATGGCGGTGGTGCCTTCTTCATTTTTGAAAAAGTTACGCTTATCTTGGTGTTTATGTTTGCCTGTTAAATATTTACGCATGATATCCCTGCATGTTTACGTGCAAGGAAAATAGCAAAATTAATCTAAAAAAATGATAAAATGAGTGGTTAACAAACTCTAATTATAAGCGCGAGTAACTGTCTCTATAGCTTAAAATTCTGCGTTCCTTCGGCTCTGTCCACGTACACTCTGACCGACATTACTAAAACCGGTTTCAGGTTCGCCAAATGATTCGCCTGCATTTATCGAACTTGGCAATTGCGAAGAGCCGAAACTGGAAATAGGGCCGGAAGCAATATTGTTAATTACAGTCGCTTGCCCAGAAAAACTCCCGATAAAGGCGGGGTCATCACCAAGGATCGGGGCGGGTAAGCATTGTGTCGCGCAATTATAACTTTCTTGTCCTTCACCAATATTAATAATGCGTACACCGGTTAAGGTGCTTGCATTTTTGACGGTGATATTGGCAGATAATATTGTTTGCCCGAATTCATCCAGAGCAATTAGGTTGGTTTGGCCATACCCGCGACCGACAACAAAGATGGTATCGGGGGAGTGAACCGAAATGTCCGCAATGTTCGGGTTGCCGACGACAATTGCAGACGCTGCACCGGGTAAGTGCAAAATTTGTGTATTATTAAGGGTAATAACAAATTCCCCACTTGCTGGCGTAGTAAGTGGTATATCAGCCGCAACGGCACTAAATGATAAGCTCACGGAGAGAGCAAGTCCGGTTAAACCAAGTTTACCAACAGTCGTGAAGGTTGAAATGATTGATTTTCTTAAGTATTGCGACATCAGATTTTCCTTAGAATTTAAATGAGTGTAACCAAATGTGGTGAATGAAGGGTTTACAAAAAGAGTCACAAATAATTTTTATTCCTTACTCGATACTGTAATTTTGCAAAAGCTAAAAAAATAGCAGAAAAATGGAAGTTTTTTCAGGTGTTTTTTCGTATATATATATAAAGGCTTTTTGACTTTTCGGTGCTATTTGGCTGGTTTTGGCAAGCTATTTTGATCTTTACCAGATTTTTACCCTGTTCTTTCACTTCATCGTAATCAGCCTCCCCTATATTCAGTTTCATCAGGGACAAGCTCTGGTGGGGAGAACCCCAAATTAAATAAGCATACGTGGGAGTTAGTTATGCAAAATTTTGTTACGCGTTTTATTGAAGACGAATCTGGTGCAACTGCAATTGAATATGGTTTGATTGCTGCTTTGATCTCAGTTGGTATTATTACCGCTGCTGGTGCTCTTGGCAACAACATTGCAAACAAGTTTAATACTGTTGCTACTAAAGTTGGTTCTGCTTAGTTGCATCCAACCGAACTCTAAGAGTTCTAAAATTTGAATTGTGCTCAGCATAATGAGAACGATTAAACCGTGTTTCCTTTGATAGGGAGCACGGTTTTTTGTTTGTGTAATCAACGGATTACCCATGAAGCGTTCCCCATGCTATTAAACAGAAATTAACCATAGAGACCTAGATTGCTCCTTATTACTGCCGAAATGCCTTCCGTAGCATTTTGCTATTTTGTTACCGTGGGGATCACATGCTACTTCCTTTAGTTATTATTGCTGTATTTGCCGGATGCATGCTTGCCGCTAGTTGGAGTGACATGACGAGCATGACTATCCCAAACTGGATCTCATTAGTTCTGATTGCCGGATTTTTTGCGGTTACCCCATTTGTATGGCAAGGTTGGGCTGTGTTTGGCACTCATATTCTGGTTGGTCTGGTTTGCTTTGCTGCGGGCCTTGTCATGTTTGCTTTGCGTTGGATGGGAGGAGGGGATGCAAAATTACTTGCGGCCACTTCAGTGTGGTGGGTATGGAGTGATTTGTTTCAATACTTTTTCTATACGACCCTTGCAGGTGGCGTATTGGCACTCATCCTTATTTTTGGCCGCAAATACGTACCGGAAAACATGCTAAATACGGGCTGGGCCAACCGATTATTTAAAAACGAAAAGAAAATGCCATATGGTCTTGCCTTGGCATTTGGTGCGTTGGCTGTGTTACCACACAGTGAAATTTATCAATATGCTGCAGGGATATTGTAATATTTTAAAAAAACACACGTATTTTAGGGGAAAAGTCAAAAAAGTTTACACTTATTAACCATGCTTTATCAAATGGAGCGTTAACCTTTAACGAATCTACTAATAAATCTGGGGCTATATGGACCAGGTGTGAGGGTATATGGATACTAAAAGGATATTGCTAATCGGCGGATTGGGGATCGTAGCCGTTGTTGGCTTCTTGCAGTTGCAACAAATGGGGCAACCTGCAGCCCCTGTTGTTGCTGAAACCAAACCTGTGATTAAAGAAATTTCAGTTGTTGATTATGTCGATGTACTTGTCGCCAAGAAGGATATTCCGCTTGGTTCACGCTTAAACCGTGATTTGATTGCTTGGAAAAAATGGCCTGCTGAAGCTTTAAATAAATCTCTAATCGACAATCAAAGCCAACCTGATGCGCTCTCTAAATTCTCTGGTGCGGTTGCTAAAACGGCGATCTACAAGGGTGAGCCGATTATGAACCAAAAAGTGGTTCATACAGGTGAACGTGGGCAAATGTCTGCCTTATTAAAACCGGGCATGCGGGCAATTGCTATTCGTATTAATGTTGAAACGGCGGCGGGGGGATTTATCCAACCGGGCGACAGAGTTGATCTGGTTCTAACTACCAAGGCACCCGGCTCCGCTTTTGGGCAAGCAAATTATGTGGCAAAAACCATCTTTGAAAACGTTGGCGTTTTGGCCATTGGCAAGGTGTATAATAATACATCGGAAGGCACAGCCTATGTTAGTGGTTCAACCGCTGTATTGGAGCTTTCGCAGGTAGACGCAGAAATTTTGACCGAGGCGCAGTCACGAGGTGACATCTCTTTGGTTTTACGCGGCATTGATCGCCGCAATGCCGTCGCCCCGAGTGCCGCAAAGACAAGAAGTCAAAGATCAAGCGCAGGTGCTAGTGTAACGGTTTACCGGAATGGTCAATCCAAGCAAGTGGCAATACAAGGACAATAATATGTTTGCAAAACATGTATTAATGCTATCAGCCGCTGCGAGTTTAACGGTCGCGGGTTTCGGCCATATTGCAAATGCAGGGCCGCGCTCTTACGCGGATGTCGCAGCTAGTGCCTCAGTTGCACAAGGGCAAATTGTAGCTCGGAATACTATCTCGAAGTCAATTATTGTCCCCTATGGTAAGTCGACAACAATTGACGTTCCGGGCGGTATGGCAGATGTGATTGTTTCTAATCCTGAAGTGATTGGAGCTCGTGTTCATACAGCAAGTCGTGTATTATTAACCGGTAAAAAACCAGGACAGACAAATGTGTTTTTCTATGGTCATAATGGGCAAGAATTGTTGAACCTCGAGATACGGGTTGAGCGCGACCTGGTCGGATTAACAAACCTTATTCAGCAACATGCCCCCGGTAACTCTGTGGAGGTTCAAGCCTATAACAACAATATTTTATTGTCAGGTGTTGTCGAAGATGCTGGTACAGCGAAGCGGGTTCTTGACCTTGCAACTTTATGGCTAAGCGAAACTACATCAGGTGGTGCGAAGGGTGAAATTACCAACCTAATGACGGTTAAAGGTAATGATATGGTACAATTGAAAGTCCGTATCGTGGAAATGCAACGCTCTGTCACCAAACAAATGGGCATTAATTTTAACGCACTTGGGCAAATTGGCGACGCTAATATTGGTTTGATTAGTAACTCTAGCCTCGGTACTACTGGCGGGTTTAGCGGTGACCTTGGGTGGACGAATAGCGGTAGTGGTGCTTTTCGTTCCTTAACCGCAGGACTAACGGCTCTTGAGCGGGTTGGTTTAGTTCGCACTTTGGCAGAACCCGTCCTGACAGCAGTTTCAGGGGAAACGGCTAATTTTCTTGCAGGTGGTGAGTTTCCATTGCTTACAAATGTATTTGTTGACCAGAACGGGCAAACACAACGCGAATTTGAATATAAACCATTTGGCGTTTCTCTCGGGTTTACGCCCGTGGTGATGAGCGAAGGTAGAATTTCCCTTAATATTTCGACAGAAGTTTCCGAACCGACAACGGAGGGTGCATTTGAAACTTCAGGCGGCGCAGATATTTTGGGCATGCGGGTTCGCCGTGCCAATTCTGTCGTGGTCTTGCCAGCAGGCGGGAGCATGGTGATTGCAGGTCTTATTCGCGAAGAATCTCGACAATCTAGCACAGGGATTCCTGGCGCAAAAGACGTTCCAGGTATTGGTGCTTTGTTTCGAAATCGTGATGACCAGACCACAGAAACCGAATTGGTAATTATTGTCACACCATATCTTGTCAGCGCTACTCATCCAGACAAATTGCAAACGCCGCTAGACGGGTTTGTAGCTGCTAATGATCGTCAATCCATATTGTTGGGTAGATTGAACAAGGTATATGGCAAAAACGGAAATACAGATTCTACAAATGCGCTCAGTGGGCCATTTGGGCATGTGGTAGATTAGGAGGTTAGGAAATGAGTAAACTTACATCTAAAACTCTTCTCACATCACGTGTGTTGGCCACCGCAATTGTTATGCCCATTATACTTGGCGCTTGCACCATGCATCAACCGTCTTTTGCCCCAACCGTAATGCGTAACAAGATTACAGTTGCTGAAACGGTTGAACGGATGGAATTATATGTGCAACCCGATGGTTTGCATTTGTCCATGCGTGACCGGGATGCCATGGGAAATTTTTTATCTGACTATGCGCGTACGGGCCAAGGGCAACTCTATGTCAATATTCCAGCGAATGCAGATAATGGTGTTGGTGTAGAGCAGGCAAAAGGGATGATTGCTCAACATATGTCATATATGGGCATTAATCCGGCGACCATGCAAATGGGACAATATCAGGTTCAGCCTGATAAACCTTCGCCTGTGGTCGTTTCTTACCGAAAACTGGCATCTGTACCAATAGAGTGCCAGCAAGGAGCGGCCCTAACCCAAACAGGTAGAAATCAGCCATATCCAGGCTTTGGATGTGCACAAAGCGCAAATTTGGCCGTACTTGTGGATAATCCAAGACAGTTTTTAGCCCCTGCCGCCCAAGGGTATGCGCCTTCGGCTCACGGTGTATTGGTTTTGGGGAAATATTTTAAAAACGAGACAACAGGCACACCAAGACCAGCAGACCAAGCCGTGTCTTCAGGGTCGAATTAGGAAAAACAGGAGTATTCACAGCTATACTAGCTTAAGTGAAATTGGAAAATACTATGAAGCAGTCACAACCAAGTCCTGTAAGTGCGCCGATGGCATATCCGTCGCCTACGCAAGCTTATCCGCAACCTGTTCCGGGACAAATGCCTGCGCCGGGGCAAGGGCAAGCCTATGCTTCACAGATTCCGCCACAAATTGTAGCGCCGCCACCCGCTCAACAAGCTGCCCCGCAATATGTTCAACCCCCTGCACAACATCAACCGCCAGCACATCAAATGGCTCCTGTTCCGCAAGAGATACAGCCGCCGATTGAACCCGCTCGAGAAGGTGGTGAAAAAGCTTTACCTCGCATTGCAATACATGCGTTTTGTGACCGCAGCGAAACAGCTGGTGCAATCCAAGCTATGAGCCAAGATTGGCGGATGGCCCGCACGAATTTAAAAGTGTATATGGGCGGTCTTGCTGCTGCTATTGAATATTACCGTAATGAAACCACACCGGGTTTGGTAATGGTTGAGTCAGGCTTGCGTGGACCGGAATTATTTTCATGGCTGGAAGAGCTTGCGGCCGTCGTGGCGCAAGGGACAAAAGTCGTGCTAATTGGTGCTGTAAATGACATTCGGCTCTATCGGGAACTTATGGACAAAGGTCTTAGCGATTACTTGGTGCCGCCGTTTCACCCGCTAAGTCTAATTCGCTCCATCAGTGAATTATATATGGACCCAGACCAACCATTTGTTGGCCGTGTCGTTGCCTTTTTTGGCGCCAAGGGTGGCGTTGGGTCTTCGACACTTTCGCATAATATTGCGTGGGGTCTTGCCAGTAAGCTTGGGCAGGAAACCGCCTTGGTCGATATGGATAGCTCATGGGGAACCACGGGGCTTGATTTTAATTATGATAGCTCGCAAGGGCTGGAGGAAGCCCTGGCAGATTCAGACCGTTTGGACGAAACCCTACTCGATAAAATCATGGTGCGACATACGGATAAATTATCTATCTTGCCTGCCTCGGCTTCTCTTGGGGCGCCTGCGCCAATGTCAACGCAAGCCTATGAAACTTTGGTTGATGGTGTGAGAGGATTGTCGCCCCTAACAATTTTGGACATGCCGCATGTGTGGACGGATTGGGCGAAAAAATTACTAACGAGCGCGGATGATATTGTGATTACAGCGACTCCTGATTTGGCCAATTTGCGAAATACAAAAAATTTGGTCGATCACCTAAAAGCAACCCGTCCGAATGATCCGTTGCCCTTATTGGTGCTTAATAAAACGGGTGTGCCGAAAACGGCTGAAATTCCGGTAAAAGACTTTGCCGCTGCGGTTGGTCTGGAGCCAGCACTGGTACTTGCTTATGAGCCTGTTGTTTACACCGAAGCCTCAAACGATGGTAAAATGCTAAGTGATATAAAAGCAGCGGAAGCCGCTTTCGAAGGGATGATGTATTTGGCCCAAAGATTACGTACAGGCCAGTTTCCAGTGCAAACTAAAGTTAAAAAAGGCTTGAAGCTAAAAAAGAATAAGAAGCCGAAGGCAATAAATGAAACGGATGAAAAGCAAAGTCGGTCGTTTTTAGCGAAATTGATGAAACGGAAATAGAATTCTATGTTTGGTAAACGTCCCAGTGGAAATGCTGCTGCTCAATCTGTTGAGCAGGCACCTGCGCAAGAAGAGCGCCAGGCTGCGCAAAGCGTAAAACCGGCCCCTTCCTCTAATGCAAGCCAACGTGCTCTGAATGCTTCTGATGCCTATTATGAAACAAAGGCGACGATCTTTAATGCTCTCTTTGAAACGATTGATGTGTCTGCTTTGGCAGGCATGCAGCCTGATGCAGCCCGAGATGAAATAAGAACCATTGTTGACGAAATAATTGCTATTCGTAATGTGCGCCTTTCGATTGTTGAGCAAAAACAGCTCATCGGTGAAATTTGCGATGATATTTTGGGATATGGACCATTAGAGCCGCTCCTGATGCGCGACGACATTGCCGATATTATGGTCAATGGATATAAGAATGTATTCATTGAAACTGATGGCAAAATGGAAAAAACTAATATCCGTTTCCGAGATAACCAGCAATTGATGAATATTTGTCAGCGGATCGTGAGTCAGGTTGGTCGTCGGGTTGACGAAAGTTCTCCGATTTGTGATGCTCGTTTACTAGATGGATCACGGGTCAATGTGATCGCCCCGCCGCTTGCTATCGATGGTCCAACTCTGACTATTCGGAAATTTAAGAAAGATAAATTGACTTTGGAAAACCTAGTCGATTTTGGATCTATCTCACCAGCTGGTGCCAAGGTGTTACAAATTATCGGTGCCTGTCAGTGTAATATCGTGATCTCAGGCGGTACGGGTTCTGGTAAAACGACATTACTCAACTGTTTGACGGCATTTATTCACCCGGACGAACG
>JAJRSG010000048.1 GCA_024278915.1 Alphaproteobacteria bacterium | reverse complement strand
CCTGTCGATTTCTTGATGACTCATTTCTAATGTCCTTTTGGTCAATTATGTCCTCCTTTTTGAAATTAAAAGCGGACATTTTAACTTGGGTGAAACCGGACATTACTACTTTGCTCCTACAATTTGATGCTTCTATATTGGCTCTTAGACACAGTCATGGTAGAATGGTCAGTTATCTGACCGCCCCCATACAGATCCGGACTTGCGGAACTACCGCATCCGGCTCTTCAGTTATATAAGTTGCTCGTGTAAAACACATGCTCTAGTACCAATCAACGAGTATATTTCTTTTACTCACCCGCATTGGTGCAACTTGAAAATATCGTAACATATCTAGAAAACCACTCCAGTTATAACTTCTACGCTGACTTCGCCTGTTTAACCATTTGTATAAGCTATGCAATACATAGTTATTTAAATGTGAAAGACTGTGACTATTGTCAGGCAATCCAAAGTAATTTCTAAAGCCTATGAGTTTACGTTTTAAAACCGGCATGAATTCTCTTAACGGTTTTGAACGATTATATTTTATCCATTGGTAAAATTCACTCATCGCACTTTTCTGTTTCTTACGCGCTGTTCGCTTTCTTAATCGAGGTTCACCACGCGCATCCAGACTCCAATAAAATTCAAAGCCTAAAAACTGAAAATTACGTTTCCTTCCAGGATGAAACCGGCTAAAACGCTTTAAGTGGGTCTTTTCTGGTGCTTCTTCTAGCCCAAACTTGTTAAGCCGTCTGGGAAGCACTTTGTAGAACCGCTCTGCATCTTGTTTGAATTGAAAAGCCACCACAAAGTCATCCGCATAGCGGATTAACATGGCTCGTCCTTTCATTTTCGGTTTCACTTTCTTTTCAAACCATAGGTCTAACGCATAGTGTAGATAGATGTTAGCCAACACTGGACTTGTGACTCCACGGACGCAAAAGGTAACTTTGAATTTAAGCGTGTAATAAAGTATCGCTAAAGGATAATTAATGCTTGCATTATGTCACATATGGTTGTATTAATATGACTCATGACAAAATCTACCCATTCTGTTCGTGCCGAGCGCATCAATACCGCTCTAGGTCTTATTCAAAAACATACGCAGTTGTCAGAAGCGGCGGCCGATATGGTACGCCATTATGGCTTATCAAAACGACAGGCTTATCGCTATTTGGAAATGGCCAAACAGTTAACAGAACCTATTGTGGTTCCCGATCAAAAGACCGCGTTTACCGTCAAACTTTCAATAGGCTTGATTCAGCTGTTACGCCAACATGCCGAACTAACGGGCCTAACCCTCAGCGAACTTGTCAGTCAGGCTTTGAAAGCCTTTATTCAACAAGGTCGAGGCCGTGGCTAAACCGCCATTGGATAAAAACATTAAATTGGACTATAGCTTCGATCGCTTATTGGCAGCCAAATTGGCGCAAGTTTATGAAATTTTGGTACCCGATAAGATCTGGCTTATCGGTGAGCAACCCACTAATAGCAAACAGGAGAATCTGAATGAACTCAATAGCACTTTATGCACGCGTTTCATCAGACCGACAGAAAGAGGAGAAGACCATCGCGAGCCAGACAGCAGCGTTGATCGAACGGGCTCAGCAGATGGCTTACCTGGTGCCCAAAGAATGGATTTTCGAAGATGAAGGCTATAGTGGTGCCGTACTGGTCAGACCCGGATTAGAAAAATTACAGGATCTGGCGGCAACCGGTCAAATTGAAGCAGTGTTGATTTACTCTCCGGATCGGCTAATTCGAAAATATGCTTATCAAGTGTTGCTTATTGAAGAGTTCGCAAGGCAAGGGGTTGAGGTTATTTTTATAAAATCTCCTAAAGCACAAACACCGGAAGAGCACTTGTTATTACAGTTCCAGGGCATGATCGCAGAATATGAACGCGCTCAAATTGCAGAACGTACCCGGAGAGGAAAGCGGCATAGAGCCAAAGGAGGATCAGTCAATGTGCTTTCGGGAGCACCGTATGGTTATCTGTATGTCAAAAAAACAGAAAATACCGAAGCCTATTATGAAATAATATCGCATGAAGCTAAGGTCGTGCGGCAGGTTTTTGAGCTGTATACAAAGATAGGCTTAAGTATCAATAAAATTGCCCGGTGGTTAAATGAGCAGCAGATTGCAACCCGTACTGGGCATGCACAGTGGTGTCGATCAACGGTTTGGGGAATGCTTCGCAATCCGGCTTATCAAGGAAAAGCCTGCTTTGGCAAAACCGAACTCACCGAAAGACAGAAGATCACTCGGCCTTTGCGTCAGCGTGGTGGTTACTCATCACGCTGTAGTGCGAATCGAGAACGTTCACAGGATGAATGGATTGAAATCCCGGTGCCTGCGCTCATTAGCGAACAAACCTTTATGCTGGCCAAGGAACAATTGGAAAAGAATAAACAATTTGCGGCTCGGCGTACACAGGAAGCGACCTTGCTTCAAAGTCTGTTGGTCTGTCAGCAGTGCGGCTATGCCTATTATAGAACCTCTACTCGCACGTCAAAACGAAAAATATACTATTATCACTGTATAGGTTCGGATAATTACCGCCATGCCAACGGTCGCATGTGTGATAGTCGCCCGGTTCGTCAAGATTATTTGGATGAAGTGGTTTGGAAGGAAATCCTACGTTTACTGGAAGATCCGGAGATTATTCAGAACGAAATCAATCACCGACTCCAAGATATGCAGAATGCTGCGCCAACGACGCGTCGAAAAGAAACACTACAAAAAGAAATAACCCGGGTTTGCAAGAGTATCGAAAGGTTACTGGATGCCTATCAGGAAGCGCTCATTTCTCTGACAGAGCTTCGGAAACGGATGCCTATACTGACAAAACGTGAACAGACCTTAAAATTAGAGTTACAAAGTTTGGAATCAGCTGCTGGTGAGGAACAGAAGTATCTGCGTATTGCTGATTCGCTAAGTACATTTCTATCACTGCTAAGGAGTCAGGCTGAAACCTTGCAAGTCATAGAGAGGCAGAAAATTATACGGCTTCTGGTCAAAGAGATTTTGATCGGAAAAGAAACAATAACCATTCGGCATTCTATTCCTATGGCAAAAGCAGACCCTAAATTTGAACCGCAAAAAAACAACATCGAGCAAAGTTACCTTTTGCGTCCGTGGAGTCATCACGCCTCCTTGGGGCGTTCCCCTTGTACGCGCTTCAATTTCCCCATCCTGTAACTGATCGGGTGCTTTTAACCCTCTTTCCACATAGAGCAAAACCCAAGGTTCCTTGGTATGCTTATTAACAGCTCTCAACATCAGGTCATGCGGTATGTTGTCAAAGAATCCTTTGATGTCCATGTCGATAACCCAATCCTGTTTCCAGCAACGCTTCCTAGCAAGCGAAACTGCCTGCTTGGCTGATCGTTTTGGTCTGTAGCCATATGAATCTGAATGAAATATAGTTTCCAATTCTGGTTCAATATGGTTCTTCACCACCATCTGGGCTATTCGGTCTGCAACCGTTGGAATACCCAACTTTCGCATTTTGCCATCACCTTTGGGTATTTCTACTCGCAGTACAGGCGGTGGAAAATAACTTCCCGATGACATCCGGTTCCATATCTTATATAGATTATTTTTAAGATCTTCCTCAAATACTGCGATTGAGCAATGATCTATTCCGGCTGCACCTTGGTTACTCTTTACCTTCAGATAACTAGCCCAAACAGCTTGCTTTGAAATATCAAATGACTTCATTTTACTTTCTCTGTTCCTCCGGACTCTGTGTCCGTTGTCAAATCAGTAAAACAGAATGATTTGTCTCCTTCGCTCCAGTTCCATTACAGAACCTTCATCACTACTACGAGACAATCCGCCCCTGTGCTTTGTATTGGGTACTCTTCCTCTTTCGAGTTTCTCACCTTAACACCAAAACGACAGGTTCCCACGTTCCATACCTAAGCCTATACTAAATTCGTGCCATCTCTATACCGGTCGCCGCAGGGTCAGTAATCGGATTGCCACCCTACTTATCCCAGGAAAGTCCAAGATCCCTGGTTTTGACAATATCAATCGGTTTTTCGATACCTCATCAATGGTTCACTTGCGTTCACCTCTTTAGTACTCACCTGACATTTTCACAATGCCTTTTCTTAATCGCTCACTACCATGACTCTTTATCAAAGCAGCATTAAGTGGTTTGAAACCCGCTTCCGAAAGCCGATTCCGAAGGGCCTACCTTCATCTTATATATAGTTCCAAATCCTTATGGATTTGTTCGTGGCACACTTGAACTAAGCCGTCACCGAAGTTTGGTTTAGCACACTTATATTAATAGGGGATTGTATTGATTTTGACTGGAGTTGTCTAAATCTAATCTGCGGTTTTAGGTGTCAACTTAGTATTCCGGGCTGCTATTGCCTTCATATT
>JAJRSG010000047.1 GCA_024278915.1 Alphaproteobacteria bacterium | reverse complement strand
TGGTGCCGCAAGGGAGAATTGAACTCCCGACCTCATCATTACCAATGATGCGCTCTACCACTGAGCTACTGCGGCTTACCGATTTTTGCATTTCATTGACATATAGAAATGTCGCTTGAAATATTCAGCAGAGAGATACACTATTTTTATAGCCGTGCAACAAATATTCTGCAGGAATGAACTAGCTGCCAAATAAATCATATAAGAGAAATAATGGTTAAAATTTTAAGGTTTTCGGAGAATATCCTTGATGGTTAATCTCGAGAATATTTTCCGTATATGATAGGTCTTCTTTTCATTATTTCGTAAGTGAAAAGCTCTTATATTCCTGTTTAATGTCTTTCTTTAGGACTTTGCCAGTTGCACCAATCGGGAGTTCATCTTTGAAGAAAATTGCATCTGGCATCCACCATTTGGCACATTTTTCTTCGATGCATTTTTTAATTTCATCTTTATCAGGTGTTTTTCCAGGATGCGGTTGTACGATGAGAATGGGTCGTTCTTGCCATTTGTCATGATGTACGCCAATGCAGGCTGCCATGGCAACTTCAGGATGGTCCATGGCTGCATGTTCAACCTCGATAGAGCTTATCCACTCACCGCCTGATTTAATCACATCTTTTGATCGATCGGTGATTTCTAAATATCCATCAGGATGCAGAGCTGCAACATCACCAGTACGGAACCAGCCGTCTTCGGTGAAATCACTGCGATCATCTTTTTTATAATAAGAACTGGCAACCCAAGGGCCGCGTGCTTGCAGGTGACCTGTTGTCTCTCCGTCACGAGGTAAAAGATTATCTTCATCATCTACAATACGAAGCTCGATGCCAAAAATGGAGCGGCCTGCGAGGAGCTTTTTAGCAATCTGTTCATCGCGTGGTAAATTTTCAAATCCAGGAAGAGGTGCATTCGTAACGCCAAGTGGAGACGTCTCGGTCATGCCCCAACCTTGTTGCATGGGAATACCCAATTCATCTTCATAGGCACGTAACAATACTTCGGGCAATGCAGATCCACCGACCAAAGCATTTTTGACTGATGGTAATTTGCCCATCAATTCACCACCTTCTGATTTGAGGTGGTTAAGAATTCCCATCCATACGGTAGGAACGCCGAGCATATTAGTAACTTCTTGCCCGCGGATCATATCCGTTAAACTTTTTCCATCTAGCCCTGGCCCTGGCATAACTAATTTACACCCCATCATGGCGCAAGAATATACAAGCCCCCATGCACTAATATGGAACATCGGGACAACGGCGAGTACACTATCAGCGGCTGATATGCCGACTACGTCCTTGGCGCAACTGGCCCAGGCATGTAAAATTGTTGATCTGTGTGAATAAAGTACGCCTTTCGGGTCACCTGTGGTGCCAGAAGTATAGCACAATGTACAAGCTGAATTTTCATCAAACCTTTCCCATTCGATTGTATCGGCATGGTCTTTGATGAAAGATTCGTAGCAATCCACTTCAGTGTTGCCAGCCGGTACTTGGTCTTCGCCGCACATCGCCACCCATTTCTTAATACTTGGGCACAGAGCACCAATCCCATGTACAATCGGCGCAAAGGTTGTGTCGAAGAATAAAAAGCTATCTTCTGCGTGACCAACCATCCAAGCAATTTGCTTGGGGTCAAGACGAGGGTTAATTGTATGAACAATGGCGCCGATACCTGACACTGCATAATAAATTTCGATATGGCGGTAATTGTTCCAAGCAATGGTGGCAACCCTGTCGCCAGGCTTTACACCGGCTGCAATGAGTGCGTTGGCAAGTTTTTTTACACGCCGAGCACAATCTGCCCACGTATATGTAAAATCGCTGCCATCTGTTTCGCGAGAAAAAATTTCCCGACTACCATGGTTGAGCGATACGTGTTCAATCAAATCACTTATCATCAGTTGCTGATGCATCATTAAACCTTGCATGGTGTTCTCCCGTATTATGTTGGCATTATGCCTTTTGTTGCATATAGTTTTAAACGTCTGACCAATTAGGTCAATGTTGTTACAACTATTATTCGCGTTTTATTTGGACTTATATTATGGATTTAGAAATTCCAACCTATTCGGATGTGCAGGCGGCAGCTTTACGTTTGCAGGGGCATGCGAAGAAGACCCCTTTAATCCGACATGATGTGCTCGACCAAATTTCAGGACTAAGGCTTTTTTTAAAGAATGAGACTGCGCAAAAGACTGGAACATTTAAATATAGAGGGGCATATTCGCGGCTATCAGCCCTTAACCAAAAGGAAAGAAGTCGTGGTGTCGTAGCATTTTCATCAGGAAATCATGCACAAGGCGTTGCCTTATCTGCCAAAGAGTTAGGCATAAATGCCGTGATCGTCATGCCTCGGACGGCTCCCTTAAAGAAAAAACAAGGCACATTGTCTCATGGCGCGAAGGTCATTGAATATGATCCGGAAACAGAAGTTAGGGAAGTGGTAGCTGAGAAAATAGCAAAAGCAGAAAATAGGGTTGTCGTTCCAGCTTATGACGATCCTTATGTGATTTCAGGGCAGGGAACGTGCGGGAAAGAAATTGCTGAAGAATGCACCGAACAAGGCATAAAGTTAGACAGCGTCGTCACTCCCATAGGAGGTGGCGGGTTGTGCGCCGGATTAAGCCTGTCCATGAAGGCACTTAGCCCTTTGACACAAATCTATGCTGCTGAACCGATTGAATATGATGATACATATCAATCATTAAAGCATGGATCAATAAAATCCAATATCAACCCTTCGCCGACATTGTGTGACGCCTTGATGTCTCCAGCACCCGGAAACATCACATTTGCTATCAACCAACGTTCTTTAAGCGGTGTATTTCGGGTCACTGATGCGGAGTGTTTACTGACAATTGCCTTAATGGAGGAGTTACTGGGAATTATTGTTGAACCGGGCGGTAGCGCTGCTCTTACAGCTGTCTTAAACGGGCGTCATGGGTTCGTGCAGGGGGCTACAGTGGGCATTATTTTGAGTGGCGGTAATGTGGATGATATTGTTTTGGAACACGCAAGAAGATCAGCCTTAGCGAAATGCTCCATTATTTAGGTGGTGCACAAGCTTTAGCTCTGCCTGATTGTTATTGAGCCTTGCTCGGTAGACTTCCATGTTTTC
>JAJRSG010000046.1 GCA_024278915.1 Alphaproteobacteria bacterium | reverse complement strand
GCCAGCAAATCCGCCAAATTGAACGTAAATATGCGGATCAAATGCCTGCAGAGTATCATGGACTCATGAAGGTTTGGCGATGGGCAAGTATGGGAGGAAGTTTACCAAAACTTACGCCGAAGGACCCTGCATTTTTTTATACCCTTCGAGCCTGCCAGCATCATGATCGGGATTTGGTAAATATGTTATTATCTGAACTATCTCCACTTGATTTCAGGCAATTATTTATTTGTCACAAGGATGCATTTTATCGTGCTTACGGTAAATGGCCTGTTACTAAAAAAGAGTTTGTTACAGCATTTCTTTCTGAAGAGTATGCAAGTGATAAGGCGGGAGTTCGTGAAGTATTGTTTGGTGAGGAATCTATGTCGGAGGAGCAAGAAATGACCATTAAGGTATATCCCCATGGGCCGCCAATATCCGTGAGGTGGAAATCATGATCATGTGGGTTCGAAATATTGTAATTATCTTCGTTTTGCTAAGTATTGCTTATGCCATATTATCTTTTCTTACCAAGCAAAAGCAGCGCAATAAATTGGAGGCAGAATTTGCCAGTAAAGATGTTAAAGCGGCAACACAAATGAGCAAGACGGAATATATGTCACTTGGCATGCGTAAATATAATAAATCATTTAGACCCAAAATGATCTTCGGGGTTTACTTAGTCCCATTTGCTATAATTGTTGGGTTATTATATTTGGCACATTTGAGTTAGGAGCAAAGTAATGAAGTGGTTTAAACGCATATTTAATGGGCTCATAATTTTATTAGTAGGTGGGTTTCTACATTATTACTTACCATCCCGCGACATTGTTCAGATTGTTGGTACGGATGTGAAAAGGATGGATATCGGTAACCGGCCATGGTTTTGGGACAAGACAGATGCTGGTACTGAAACGCATTCTACTCGAGACGTACGGTTTATAAATGCCATCTGGCCTAATGGGAAATCTCGTGTGTACCGCAATGAAGATACAAACTGGTCTTTTCCTCCTTATTTCAAATTTGATAGTGGTAATTTGAGTGCCGAGGCACAAGGACTGGCTAAACAAGAAGGTACGGTTTGGGTGGCTGTTAGTCATTATGGTTGGCGCGTAAAATTATTATCTATGTTTCCAAATGCCTATCGGGTGAAGAGAGTTGAAAGCCCTGATGTTGTACTGATTCCCTGGTTTAATATTGCTTTTCTGAGCTTGCTTGGGATTATTTGGTTTAGTATTTATCGTTTCTTGAAAAAGTTTAAAGCAAAGCGAATTGACCCTATTACAGAAAAAATTGGTGAAGCGGCAGAAACGGCTGGTGAAAAAGCCGGTAAAAGAAAATCAGCAGTGGGCAAGTTTTTTAAACGCTGGTTTGGTACATCTAAACAGTGAGACGAATACAATTTGAACAATCTACGCGCTTGCACCCCACTCTGTTTTGGACGCTTGCAATTGGAATTTGGGCGGTGATGCAAGTCCCGATTATTGGCACACCATTTGTTTTGTTATCTACTTGGGTACATGAACTTGGCCACGGCTTGGGGGCGATCATGTCGGGGGGTGAGTTTGACAATATGGTCATTACACCAAAACTATCAGGCCTTGCCCACACATATAGTGGAAGTAATTTCGAAAGGGTTGTTGTTTTACTCGGTGGTCTTCTTGGCCCTGCTTTTGCGGGGGCGATTATGCTAATTCTATCTAGGCGATTAGGGCTATCTAAACTGGCGCTTCTTTTATTGGCACTAGCATTATCCGTGACAGTAATGATTTGGGCCGGCGATATGTTTACCTGTATAACGGTGTTAGGGTTTGCGATTGTGGTCGGGCTGGTTGCCTTGCGTACAAAGCCATTTATACAAACAATTTTTGCCCATATTATTGCTATTTCATTTTGCTTGAATGCAGTTCGAGGGTTTCATTATTTTTTTATGGATCGAGCAGATGTTGGGTCTTATTCGGGGCAAAGTGATACGGGCGCCCTTGCCCAGCTTTCTTTCCTTACTTATTTTGTATGCCGCCTTCCATTTTTCTGGAGGGTTTAACTATGGTAGAAAAGAAAAATTATGATTTGCGCCGTAAAAACCTTTTACCTTCATAGGTACAAATTTCGTTACCTCTTTCAAGAGATTTATGTATAGCCCAAACCTGCTCTTTGGCATTGTGCCTTGCCTGCATTTTTTCTTGCTCCAAGAGAACAGTAAGCTTTATGCGGGTTAGTTTTTTATTGGCAAATTGTGAGCGCTCCTCTCTAGCAACAACGGTTAGTCCTGTTGGAATATGAGTGGCGCGTACCGCTGATTCAGTTTTATTGACATGTTGGCCCCCTGGCCCCGAAGCTTTTAAGGTTTGGTAACGAATGTCACTTTCTTTAAGAGACGGAATGTTCTTGATTTCAGGTATTAAGGAAACCCCTACAAACCAGTTCTTACGTTTGTGGTTTTTTCGGTATGGGCTGTGGCCAATCCAACGGACACTGCCAGTCCGCTGGCCTGCAAAATTTTGTGCCGTGTTGCCTTTTATTTTTAACAATAGAGATGAAGCGATTGGCGTTGCCCCATCTTCCCAAATAATTTCAGAGCTTAATTCGTTTGTTTTTGCTTCCTTAGAAAACGCCAACGCGAGCTGTACCACTACCCATTGGCATTCTTTTGGGCCATCTCCTGCTGTAATGTTTAAAAACAGTTCTTTCATTTTCGCCTCGTTTTATAGGTGATAAGTGGGCGGAGAGTTGCAATTATATCGATGAGACCTGCATCTTGCATATCTGCGATAATGATATTTATGTCTTTATAGGCTTCAGGAGCTTCTTCATATATCAGAGCTTTATCTTCGCAAATTACTCGACCGCCAAGGGCAGTACGAGTTAGAGCCGATACAGAATGTTTTTTAAACAAGCGAGCTTTGGCATCGCTACGTTTCCATTTTCGGCCCGCACCATGGGCAAGTGAAGATAACGAAATGTCTGCATTTTCTGTGCGGGGTTTTACAACGTAGCTATAGGTGCCACGAGAACCGGGTACAATAACTAGACCTTTATCTGTGGGGGAGGCACCTTTACGGTGTAACCAGCCTTTGTTTTGATGAGGGGTAACGCTATTATGGCAAACCTCAAGTAAACGGGTCCCCTCAGTTTTTAAGGTTTTTACGAATCTTTGTGCAATGACAAACCGGTTTGCTTCTGCCCATGTTATGGCCTGATTATGTTTGTGGATATATTGTGTGAACTCGGGTGTATCTATGTTCAAACCTTTTCCGCCAAATTTACTTATATGGGCCTCTAAGATTGATTGCCCCAACCCTCTGGATCCACTGTGCACAAGTAGTGTGATCTTGTTTTTTTGTAGGCCGCTTTCTTGTAATAGGTTTTCATTAAATACAGTGTCCACACATTGGAGCTCAGCAAAATGATTGCCGCTGCCAATTGTTCCAAGTGCCATAGGCCAGAGTGTTTTTGGTAGGCTGTATGTTTCTAGTATTTTTTCGCTATCTCCAGACCACACCTCTTCAAATCCGGTAAGTTTTTTTACACACTTATCGAGTTTAAACTTTGATTTTTTTAAATCGGTTTGCCAAAGACTCATACCACAACCAATGTCATTTCCTACAAGGTGAGGGTATATGATTCCTTCGGATAAATAAGCAGCGCCGATTGGAATGCCTTTTCCAGGATGTAAGTCAGGTAAACCGACGGCGCGTTTCATACCATTTAGGTTAGCGGTTATCTCGAGTTGTCGTATCGCTTCCCCTTCTATCCAATTCTTGTTTGATGCAATTATTATTGGCTGAACTTTATCCATAATTCCCCTCCACTTTGTTTGTGGCCGAATTTGATAGCCCGTGTAATTTTAGCGCTTTTTTGCTTAACTGGTTTTTTTGAATGATGCGCCAACATTTATGTTCATTCCATTTTTTGCTGATGATTTGTTCATATAACTCGTCGGGTGAAAGGACTTGACCATTTGTATGAGTTGGTATGGAACAGAGTTTTATTTTATACCAAATTCCGACAAGCTGAATGTACCAAATGTTTGAACTTTGTTGTTTAATTGGCGTGGGCCCGCTTAGGTTTTTTTGCCAATGTGGAGTTCTT